>JBFWRL010000010.1:0-63529 GCA_050248915.1 Candidatus Sericytochromatia bacterium | reverse complement strand
GCCCGAAGAATTGTGCCAGATGCCAAACAGATCATAGGGCTGCGTGACCAACCACTGGGCCATTTCGGAGCCTTGGATGCGCAGGGCAAATTCGTTGCGACGGGTGGTTTTGACCCCATTGGGCAAGATCACTTCGCCAAGTTCGTCGCTGTAGGTATCCACACCCAAAACCAGTTCATCTTGCGGGCCCAGGGCTGAATTGAGTTCGAGTTTGAGATGAAAAAAGGTTGCGTCAGCGGAGGCTTTGACCGAACGGATGCGCCCCTGGCCTTCGGCCACGGTGTGGGTGGCAGGGGTTTCGACATCAAAGGCGATCAGGCCAAAATTTTCTTCGGGAGAGGTCAGGTTGTGCCACAGCCGGTAGTGCTCGCGGGGCATTGAGATTTCATCGACGATCCAGGTGCGTTTCCACCATTCGTCGATCCAGGCAAAGACCATGCCACCAGCGAGGCCCTGATCGTGAATGTCTCTGGTCAGGCGAGCGTTGTAGCGCCCTTGGGCCTCTTCGTCGTGGCCACCGTGGTGCATGCCACTGGGGCTGAAGTGGGCATTGCCCCAACTGGAGGGCACGCCGTATTCGCCGATCACGAGTGGCATATTGGGGTAATGGGCCTTGAGCTGTTTGAGATAGCCAATATAATTATTGACGCCTTCGCTGTCACGGTTTTTGACGTATTCGGGATTGTCGTTCATAAAGTCGGGATAATAGGGATAGGCGTGGTAGCTGGCAAAATAGCCGGCGGGGGCTGTGCCCAATTGCAATTTGCTCATGTCGATTTGGGCGGTGTCTTCTTGGCTGTAACGTTCGTTTTCGGTTGGGTGGGTGAGCGGATCGAGGGTTGGCCAACTCGAAACACTGATTGGACGTTCGACTTTGAAGGTATTGCGCTCAAATTCAATCAATTTATCCACGCGCTCGGCCCACCAGACCTCGCTGGGAGAGCCCGTCATTTTGAGATTTTTGCCCTGATAATTGGTTTTGTCTGCGTGTTTTTGATCGGTCAATTTCACCTCTTCTGGAGAGACTTCGCGGCCAATGATCCAACCCATGATCCAGCGTGAGACATCTGCGGTGTAAGTGCCAAAAGCGCGTCCTTGGCGGGTGGCGATATTGCCTCGGCCATGCACAGCATTGACCACTTCTTCGACACCCGCGTCAAAGGCCGAGGTAGATGCATAGAGATCGTGGGCATTTTCGACTTCGTCGAGCCAGGCTCCATGAAAGAGGTATATCGGTTTATCGGGGTGGCTGGCGTTGTAACGCGCCAACTCTTCATAAAAATGGGGGTAGTGCAAGGTGTAGACGCGCAAACTGTTGAAACCCAACTCGCCCATGCGTTTGAACCAGCGCGCAAATTGTTCGCGGGTGGCAGCCAAATCTCCGGCCTGGGTGCCCGGCAGGCCAATCCCCAAATTGACCCCTTTGATATAAAAGTTTTCGTATTGACTGCCGTTCCAACGGGCCAAAAATTGGCGATCTTTGGCGGTAAAAGGCACAGGATGTTGATCGGGAAAAGAAAATTTTTCAGGCGGCGGGGTGGGGCTGCTGGCCGGTGTGCTAATCGAAGGCTGTGGTTTGGGTGTACCGCCGATGCCTACCAGGAGGTTGTCGACCGTCTGACAGGCTGTGCTCAGGCTTAAGAGTGCCCCCAGAGCTGCTGCCCGGAAGCCTGATTTCATCATTTTTCGATCTTGCATTCGGATTTCACCCATTTAGATTATTCATCGATTTAATTGTCCAAAAACGTTTCAAAATAGCCAAAGCGCCAGTCACCGGCTTCGTCAATCACCAATAGGTAGAGGTTGGCGGGTTGGACCAGTACCAAGATCTGCTTTTGGCTGACGCCGTATTCTTTATACTGTTGGCTCAGCCAGGTGTCCAATTGAGCATGTTGGCAAAAGTCATCCCAATAGTGGGCGGCCCAGCTTGTGCCATTGTTGAAGTCCTCTTGCAGGCGTTCCAGGGAGCAGGTACCTGGTTTGAGCGATTGAAACAGGGTTTCCAGAAAGACCCGTTGGCTGTAGTTGCTGAGGTGTTTCCAGGCCTGATCATAGCGCTTTTGACGCAGGGCACGAAAAAAATTTAAAGGTACAGTGGCGGGCGGTGTCTGCATGAGCATAATGGACCTCAATTACCTGCTATTTTAGCTGATCTGCAACTGGTTGGGCAGTTTAAAGCAAAAGACAGGCGTCACCAAAGCTGTAAAAACGGTATTTTGCCTCAATCGCAGCTTGGTAGAGTGCCAGCAAATTTTTGCGTCCGATCCAGGTCGAAACCAGCATCAGCAGACTGGAACGGGGCAAATGAAAATTGGTGATTAAACCGTCAATCGCGGCGATTTGTTGGCCCGGATAGATAAAAATATTGGTGTCTCCCTGTTCTGCCTGAAACCTGCCGTGTTTGCGCCAGACACTTTCGAGGGTGCGCACAGAGGTTGTGCCTACCGCAATAATGCGTCCGCCAGCCTGTCTTTGAGCGTTGAGTTTTTCAGCTGCATTTTCAGACAGAGAATACCATTCGTGATGCAGGGGATGGGTATCGATGCGTTCGCTGCGCACAGGAGCGAATGTGCCCATGCCAATATGTAAGGTGACTTCAACGCTGTTAATACCTCTTTCATGCAATTGGGCCAAGAGTTCGGGGGTAAAGTGCAGCCCTGCCGTTGGCGCAGCCACAGAGCCCTCTGAGCGGCTGAAGACGGTCTGGTAACGGTCTTGGCTGCTTTCCCGCGAGCTGATATACGGCGGATAGGGGATTTCCCCGTGTTGGTCGAGCCAACCAAAGAAAGTCTCCGGTTTGAGCCCTTTAAAGTGCAATTCGACCAACCCACCTGCTTCACAATTGACGATCTCAGCGCTCACGGTTTCTGAGAAGACAAAGACATAACCGGGTTTGATCCGTTTGCTGTTTTTGGCCATGGCCTGCCAAGTCATTGGGGCGGTTTGACGTGTGAGCAAAAATTCAAAGCGGGTGCCGGTGTGCGATTTTTGACCAAAGATGCGCGCAGGGAAGACGCGGGTATTGTTCATCACCAGCAAATCCCCAGGCTGAAGCAGTTCAGGCAAATCATAAAAATGCCTGTGTCTGTGTTTGCCTGTTTGGCGATCATAGACCAGCAAACGCGACTGATCTCGGCGATCAGCGGGTGTTTGTGCGATCAGGCTCTCGGGCAACTCAAAATCATAGGCGGAAAGCAACAGGTCTTCCTGCTGAAAAGATTCAGACATGGTGTTTAACTGGTTTGCAAATGGCTTAAGGGTTGTAAGCCATGCGGAATTGGGCTTTGTTGAGCGGGCCCAATTGGGTGCTGGGATAATAGTGGTTGAGGATATCGCGGTGGGCATAGCCATTGAGGGCCAATTGGCGGGCACCCCATTGCGACATACCCAGGCCATGGCCCCAGCCCCGGCCTGCAAATTGGAAGGAGACGGGCACAGATTCTGCGCTGGGTTTTTTCTGTAATTCGCCCCGGGCATCGATCGCGCCCACATTAAAAAAGGTGCTGTTGAGACCAAAGGCCATGCGGGCTTTGGCGCCGTCTATCAGCTTTTGGCCGTCTTTGCCCCAGACCTGCAGGGTTTTGACCCTGCCACTGCTGGTGCGTTTGACCGTTGAAAGGGCCAAGACATCGCCCACGCGTACCCCCAAATGGGCCAATTTGGACTTCATTTCGCTTTGGCTCATTTCGGTATGCCAGACATGTTTGGGTGAGGCCTGATCATAATCCGCCACGGATTTGAGATAGGCAAAAGGGGCCCAGAGGTCTGCCCCACTTTCGGTTTGACCGCCTGAACAAGAGTGGAAATAGGCGTGAATCGCTTTGCCTGCGTGGGTCAAAATCTCGCCATTGGTTTGGGCCACGGCCTGGGTGCTGAGATTGCTTTCGGATTTAACGCCCAAATAGACCTGGCTGGCTGTTGTTGCAACCACATCATAGCCTTTGCTGCGGTAGCTGCCCAAACTGCTAATGGCATAGGTGCGGGCCGCGACAGCCTGAGATTTTAACGCTTCCAAGGGCCAAGAGGCGGGCATTTCAGAGGGCACGACACTGTAGAGGTATTGTTCCAGGGGCACTTCGTTGACCACGGTGATTCCCCGTGCTGTGGGAGTGAGGTTGAGGCTGCCCCGGTACCACGCGTTGTTGAGTCCCACCAATGTGCCCTCTTGGTCGGTTTGGCCCAGACGCAGGCCCTTGTAGACTTGTTGATCGCTCTGAATATTGAGTTTGAGCTGACCTTGGCTGTAATTGACCTGCAAAGTGGTATTGGCAGAGAGCTGCCCCAGGCGCTGCCAGCCAATCGGAGCCAAGACTTCGACAGGGGTGCCCGTCGAAACCCGCAAGGTCACTTGACGTGTGCCGTCTGCAAGTCCCACCCGAATGGGCAGATCTGCGCGGGCCTGGGCTGAATTCATCCATCCTGTCTGCAGGGTTAATATGGTACTTGTAGCTAATATTGTTGCGAAAAGCTTCATTATGGCTTCGATATCCTCATTAAATCTGTCAGGTTGTGATGAAATTCACAAATGGAATCCTGAACACGAAAGTTTGAATGCACTCTCCTATTATTCTCAAAAATGGCCCGAAGATCAAGTACCTGCGATCATTTCGGCCTCTTTGCGCCGCATCAGAGAACCTGGCCTTGGTGGCTCAGGCTAAAGCTGACAGGGATTTCATGGCCCTGTTGGGCATCGCTGAGATAAATTAAAAATCGCCGAGCGGGTCGGGCTTTGCGGGCGGGATGAACTTCTTGTAAGAGCCCCTTTTGCAGGGCCAGATCGAGTCCGTGGGTCAGAGTGAGAATAATTGATCTTTCAAGCGCTTGGTAAATGCCCTGGCGATAATAGCGTGGGGGCAAGGTAATCCGGATGACTTTCCAATCAGACATGGTGTAAACCTAAGTTTTTAAGAGAGACTTGAGCCGGGAACATTGTTTATAGACAGGAACCTACTTTTCATTTTACAATCTTCTGTTCAGGCAAAATTAAACCAGACCCAATTTTTGTATCTCATTTTAAACAACGAAACAACAAATTATAATATTCATACAAATGAATATATGTGAGCTTCTGCTATGAACAATCTCTCTTCAGCTCCACATTCTATTCCTACCCCCGTCTTTCACCAGGCTTTACTTTGGTTGGCTGCACGTTCTTCACTTGAGTTTCAGGCCGAGCGGATTGAACAGGCCCTGAGTGAAGCCCTGCTTCATCCTGTTTGTGTGGCTCAACCACTCGAAGCTTTGCGTTATATTTGCGGGGTCGCAGGCCTGTCTCTGAATGGCCGCCATTTTCCCTTGCAAGAAGTGATCAAATATTTGCGGCAGGAAACCCCTTTGTTGATGGTGTGTGAGCCTGAGCCCGGTAAACAGCTTTTAATTGCGCTGACAGGATTTCGTTGGTTTCATTTTCAGATCACAGTTTTTGGCGAACAGGGCAGTGTGACACGTTGGATTCCAAGACAACAGCTGAAGGCCTATTTGGGAACGCTCTTGCTTGAAGAGAGCATTTCTTGTCTGATGCTTCAAGCTTCTTCTGTGGAAGCGCGGCGTGAAACCAATCCCCATTTGACACCGACCCAACATTTACAGCGGTTGATCAAATTGGAGCGCTCAGATTTGCTCGTGGTCGTGATCTACTCCATTTTGACGGGCTTGCTCTCTTTGGTTGTGCCAATCGCGATTCAGGCTTTGGTCAATAATGTGGCTTTTGGCACACTCTTACAGCCCATTGTGATTTTAACGGGTTTGGTTCTCGGTGCATTGTGCTTTTTAGCCCTCTTGCGCACCTTGCGTTTAAATTTGGTGGAAATTATTCAACGCCGAATTTTTGTGCGGGTGGCATCAGATCTCTCTGAGCGCCTTTTGCAAGTGAAATTGCCCTTTTTTGAGGGACACCACGGCCCTGAATTGGTCAATCGCTTTTTTGACGTTTTGACCGTTCAAAAAGGGGTTTCGGTGCTCTTGATCGAGGGTCTGGGCATCTTGTTGCAAATTTTTACGGGCATGCTTTTATTGGCGTTTTACCACCCTTTTTTGTTGGTTTTTGACATTGTTTTGCTGCTGGCAATTATGCTGATTCTGTTTGTTTTGGGCTGGGGGGCCGAGGCCACTGCGATCAAAGAGTCCAAACTCAAATATGCTGTGGCTGCTTGGTTGGAGGAGCTGTCGAGTCATTTGACCCTGTTCCGTTCCCGTCCGGGCAAACACTATGCTCAGCAGCGCACGGATGCCCTTTTAAGAGGGTATTTAAAGGCCCGTCAGGGGCATTTTCGCGTGGTTCAACGCCAGCATGTGGGGGCGTATCTCCTGCAGGCTTTTGCCAGTGCCGCACTTTTGGGTTTGGGGGGGTGGTTGGTGATTGAGCGCCAATTGAGTATTGGCCAATTGGTTGCCGCAGAATTGGTTGTGGCCAATCTGCTCGATGGCTTTTCTAAGTTTGGCAAAAAATTGGAGACCTATTATGATCTGCTGGCTGCACTTGATAAACTGGGGCATTTGTTTGATATCCCAGTAGAACCCCGTTCCCCTGGTCTGTTGATCCCCCGTGAGATCGGTATGGAAGTTCAGATTGAGCATCTCAATCTGAGTGCCCTTGACGGTCGCGTTTTGTTAAAACAGCTCTCTTTGCACCTACAGCCCGGTGAAAAAATTGGTATTTTGGGGGCCAATAGCTGGAGTGCGCATGTTTTGGGCGATTTGCTCTATGCCAGTCGATACCCTGATCAGGGCTCGATTGAAATGGATCAGCGCAATTTGCGTGAGATCTCTCCGTTGGATTTGCGTTCGCAGGTGGCATTGGTGAGGGGCCTGGATATTCTCTCGGGCAGTCTGGAAGACAATTTGCGTTTGGGGCAGCGCCAATTGCGCCCAGAAGACCTGCGGGCAGTTTTGACCTCGGTTGGGCTCTGGGAGCGAGTTCAGGCTTTTCCTGAGGGTTTAAATACCCCTTTGAGCCTGAGTGGTTTTCCCCTTTCTCCCGAAGAATCCCACCGTCTGATGGTGGCGCGGGCTTTGTTGCTCAAGCCCAGACTGCTGATTTTGGATGGCAGCTTGGATCGGATTGATTGGCGGGAAAAAGGGCCCTTGTCCCGTTTTCTCTTTGCTCAACACCCGGAGATGAGTTTGCTGGTTTTAACCAATAAACCAGATTTCTTGACCTATTGTGATCGGGCTTATGCCCTGGATTCGGAAGGCTGTTTGCTGCCCTTGCCCCCACTGCTCAAGCGAGACGGGGAGGCAAAAGATTAAAGATGTTGCCCACTCCCCTGTGGTTTGATGAGCCTCTGGATGAATTGCCGATTTTGCAAAATGTGCGATCGCCCCGTTCGTATCAGATTTTGGCAGGTATTTTTTTGCTGTTGATGTGTTTGGTCTGTGTGGTTTTGGTCTTCACACCCTGGCAACAGAATGTGCGGGGCACGGGCAGTGTGATTGCCTTTTCGCCCCTGGAGCGTGAGCAACCAATCGAAACCCCAATCAAAGGCCGGGTTGTGCGCTGGTATGTGCAAGAGGGCTCAGTGGTCAAAAAAGGGGATCCCATCGCAGATATTGTCGACAACGATCCCAATTATCTGGAGCGTTTGCGACAGGAACGACAGACCCTACAAAACCAATTGGAGATCAACCGCTCCAAAGCCTTGGCTTATGAATTGCGGGTAGATGACTTAACTCTTTCCCGCTCGGCCTCTGTCGAAGGGGCCCGTGCCAAAGTTGACTCTGCCAAAGCCAAATTAGAAGCCGCAAACCGTGAACTTGATGCTGACTTGGCCGCTTTGGAAACCGCCCAGTTGAATCAAGAGCGGGTCTTGGCACTTGAGCAAAAAGGGCTGGCTTCTCGGCGCGAACTGGAGCTTTCGGCCTTGACGCTACAAAAATCTCAGGCCGATGTTTTAAAGACGCGGGCCAAATTACAAGAGCTGCGCAGCGATCAGGTCTCTGCCCAAGCAGAGGTAGCCAAAACCGATGCCAGTGCCAAAGCGACACTTAACAGTGCCCGCGCCAATTTGGAAGAGGCCCGCAGCAGCATTGAAAAAAGCAAGGCAGAGCTGATCAAAATCGACGTGCAATTGGCCCGGCAATCGACCCAGGCGATCAAAGCCCCCCGTGCGGGCACCGTGCTTAAACTCAATACCTTCTCTGAGACCGTTTTTGTCAAAGAGGGAGATGTTTTGGCCTATCTGGTGCCCGAAACCCAAGCACGGGCCGTTGAATTGTATATGAGTGGCAACGATACGCCCCTGATTACCCCAGGAAGGTCGGTGCGTTTGCAATTTGAGGGTTGGCCAGCATTGCAGTTTGCGGGCTGGCCCTCGGTGGCGGTAGGTACCTTTGCGGGGAAAGTTGCTTTTGTGGATGCCACTGACAATGGCAAAGGCAAATTCAGGATTGTGGTGATTCCTGATGGGCGAGAGCCCTGGCCTGCGGCGCGTTTTTTGCGCCAGGGTGTGCGAGCCAATGGTTGGGTGCTACTTGATCAGGTGCCTTTGGGGTATGAATTTTGGCGGCAGTTTAATGGCTTTCCTCCCAGTGTGCCAGAAGAGCCGGGCAGTGAAAAAAAAGGCGGTTCTGAAGTGGTCAAACGCAAGGTGAAAAAATGAAGCGGGCCTTGAAAGTCTGCCTGCTCAGTTTTGGGGGCCTGATGCTGATGACAAAACAGGTATCAGCGCTGAGTCTCGAAGCTGTTTTGCAATCACTGGATCAACGTTATCCGCCACTTCTGGCTGCTCGTCAGAAATTGAGCATGGCAGAGGGCAAATTGCTGCAAAAACGCGGGGCCTTTGATACCAAGTTGAAAGCCAAAACCAGTCTGGTTCCCTTGGGCTATTACGAACAGGTGGTCTTAGATGGGCTGATTGAGCAGGCCACCCCTTTGGCCGGGCTGACTTTTTATGGGGGCTACCGATTGGGGGCCGGTGAATTTGCGACTTATGACGGTAAAAAAGTGACCGATGGTCTGGGGGAAATTCGCTCGGGCTTCATCTTGCCATTGTTGCGCGACAGCGCCATTGATTTGCCTCGGCTCGAAATCGCCCAAGCTGAATTGGATCTAGAGCGGGCGCGCTTGGGGGTGCTTGAAAAACAACTCAAATTTATCAAAGAGGCCAGCAAACGCTATTGGGCCTGGGTTGCTGCGGCGCGTAAACAAGCGCTGGCAAGCAATTTGCTGAATTTGGCCCAAAAGCGGAATCAAGATTTGGTTCAAAGCGTGACATTGGGACAATCTCCCCGAATTGTTTTAACAGAAAACCAGACCGCACTTTTAAAACGGCAGGCCAAGCTGATCGAAGCACAACAAAAACAACAGCAAACCGCTTGGGAACTCTCCCTGTTTTTGTTGCGCAATGCCCAAGGGCGTCCTCAATTGCCTCAGACCCCTGCGCCTGAAGCTTTTCCATCGTTGCCTTCTCTGGATATTTCACGTTTAAACAGGCAGCTTGACAAGGCATTCTCTTTCCGGCCGGAACCACAGGATTTGGCTCTTCAATTGACACAAAACCAGTTACAACGCCAGTGGGCAGAGAACCAAAATTTGCCCCAATTGGATTTAAACTTGGGGATCTCCAAAGATCTCGGTGGCAGTGACAAAACCCGAGAACCTTTGGAACTCGAAGCGGGGTTGGGCTTTGAATGGCCTTTGCAATTGCGCAAAGCCCAAGGCTTGCTTCAGACCCTTGAGGCTGAAAAAAATCAACTGGAGTGGGAATTGCGTTTTAGCCGCGAAGAGATAGAGGTTGAAATTCAAAATTTAATCTTACTTTTGCAGGCGGCCCAGCAACGGGTGGGCTTGGCGCGTGAACAGGTAAAAGTGGCGCTTGATCTCGAAATGGCTGAGCGTGAACGTTTTGCGCTGGGGGCAACCACCTTGCTGGTGTTAAACCTGCGCGAACAGGCCCGTGGAGAAGCCATGAACGAGGAGATCGAAGCCCTGGAAGTGTGGTTCAAAAGTTGGGCGGAATACCTCGCGGCTTTGGGGTTGCTTCAAGAAAGTGCCTTGGCACTTCCCTGAAGCAGAGGGCCTTAATGAGCAGACAGCACAGGGCTTTTTAGCAGCGAGGGAAAGCCATTCAATTCAATGTTTTGGCCGCGATCGGTTGCTGTCATTACAAATTCTTGTAAATATTCGCTAATATCTGCGTCGATATACTCGATGTTTTTTCCATCAAGGACAATGTGGCTGTTTTCGGGTAAACCCTGCAAGACATCCATGATTTGGACTTGATTCAGAAAAGTCAAATTGGGCCCAAAACTAATTTCTTTGCGGTTTTCTTGGTCTTTGATAAAAATCACCCGCGCTTTGTAGTGGTTGTGTAAAATAAATCCGCCAGACACCACAAAACCGATCAAAACACCAATCAAGAGATCTGAAAATAAAATGGCCAAAACGGTGATCACAAAAGGAACCGACTGTGACCATCCCAATTTGAACTTCTCGGAGAAGACTTTGGGGTGGGCGAGTTTAAATCCGGTCATGATCAACACCGCCGCCAAACTGGTGAGGGGAATTTGATTGATAATGCCCGAAAAGAAAGCCAAGGCAATAATGATCATACAACCATGCATGATTGTGACCAATTTGGTTTGGCCGCCAGCCACCATATTGACCGAACTTCTGACAATCACAGAGGTGACCGGGATACCCCCGAATAAACCGCAGAGGATATTGCCCGACCCTTGAGCCATGAGTTCGCGGCTGAGGGGTGTTTTGCGACGGTGGGGATCGAGTTTGTCGATCGCTTCGATCGAGAGCAGGGATTCCAAAGAGGCCACAAAGGCAATGGTAATAGCTACTTTATAAACAGCGGGGTTGCTCAGGCCACTCCAATTGGGCAGGGCGATTTGCTGAAAAAACTCACCCAAACTGCCGATGGCTGGCAGATGCACCATGTGACTGATGGTAAAGGCCTGACCCGGAAACATCTTTTCAATCGGGAAGACAGCCAATGTACCTGCCACAACGGCAATCAAAGAGCCTGGGATGATTTTTAAACCCGCGGGCAGGCGTTTGAGCATGACTTTGTCCCAGAACAGCAATATCGCAAGGGACAAAAGGCCCACCGCAAAAATTTCCCAATTGATATTTTGCATGGCTTCCCAAAGCAATTCGAAGGTGTTTTCATGGCCGTGGCCTTTGCTTTCTAGATCTTGGGCAACAGGAGCAAACTTTTCGACCCCTTCGGCTTCTTTGTCATAGCCCAATAAATGGGGGGTTTGTTTGAGAATCAGGATCAGACCAATGGCTGCCAACATACCTTTGATCACGGTGTTGGGGATATAAGAACCAATCACCCCGGCTTTGATGATGCCAAGAATAATTTGTACAACGCCAGCGAGAACAACTGCGACCAAAAAGAGTTCAAAACTTTTTAACTCCATTACTCCTGCGGCGACGATGGCTGTGAGACCTGCGGCCGGGCCACTCACGCTCAACGGCGATTTGCTCATGATGCCCACGACAATTCCGCCAATGATTCCGCTGATCAGGCCACTCAGCAGGGGGGTACCAGAGGCGTGGGCAATGCCCAGACAGAGGGGAATGGCCACCAAAAAAACGGCCAGGGCAGCTGGGATATCTGAACTGAGATGTTTGAAGGTAAATTCTCGGGTGAAGGCTTTAAGGGGGGTTGTGGGCATATTTTTGTGTTCCTTTGCCTGCATAAGTTTTTAATGCTAAAAAACTTATATTAGTTGAATCTTAACAGAGATTAAAATGTATGGTTTATTTAACATTAAGTATAGCAAGGGCTTTTTGTCAAGATCAACTACTTTGTCTCTTACGGGGGCTCAAACCCTTAAAACGCCTTCTGAAACCAAGACGACTTCTCCCCGCACAAAAATTCGCCGCCCATCGAGCCGCACCCACAATTGGCTGGGCCGGCCAATTTCTAACCCCTGTTCCAATAACCAAGGGCCTTTTTCTGTGCTGTGTTTAAGTAGCCAAGCGCCCAGTGTAGCGGCTGCTGAGCCTGTGGCGGGATCTTCTGCAACCCCTGCCCCTGGGGCAAAGAGGCGCACATGGAAATTCGCTTGGGGATCTTCGGTTTCGGGGCAGACCAGGTAGACCTCTCCCAGTGCAGGCTGGGACTGAATCAGGGGATGATCTGGCCCCCAGCCATAACGGGCTTTTTGGATCGCTGCGAGGCGATTGATGGGAATCAGGGTATATGCCACACCACAGGACACAATTTCGGCCTGTAGTCCGTTCCAGCCGATGCACTCGGCTTCGATTCCCAGCCCCTTGGCCAAGAGATCTGGACTGATCGGCAGTGGGGCATACGTTGGGGGTGAGATGGCTTCCAACTCCAGCGATCCATCGGGCAAAAGTCTGACCGGGACAGTACCCACCCCTTCTTCCAAGCGGAGTGTTGTTTGATTCAACTGTTGGCTGTAATTCAGGGCCCAAGCCGTTCCCAGGGTGGGATGACCGGCAAAAGGCAATTCTTTGCTGGGGGTAAAAATACGCACTTTGCAGGTGTTTTGGGGGTTCTCTGGGGGCAGCACAAAGGTGGTCTCTGAGAGGTTAAATTCGCGGGCAATGGCTTGCATGGCCTGTGTATCTAGGCCCTGTGAATCGAGCACCACCGCCAGCGGATTGCCTGCCAAGGGGCTGTGGGTAAAGACATCAAGCCAGAGATAGGTCCTGTTTTTTTTCGCTCTTGTATTCATTGAAAACTCGGATCTCCTTGCATATGGGGCGGGAGATACACCATCAATTTTTCGGGATTGTCGTGGGCCCGGAAACCCTGCTTGCGATAGACTGCGTGGGCATCGCGGGTCGAAAGTAGGCACCAGCGCAATTGGGCCATGATGGGGTGTTCCAATACGCAGGCTACCAGCCAATTGCCCAGACCCTGACCACGCCACTCAGAGGCAATGAGCACATCGGCGAGATAGCCAAAACTGTCGTAATCGGTGACCAAGCGGGCAAAACCAATCAATTCTGTTTCGTGGTAGAGGCCAAAACAAAGCGAGTTTTCGATGCGCCTTAGCAGGCCTTCGGGGGTCAGACGCTCGTTCCAATAGGTGGGTTTGAGCAGGGAGTAGAGTTTGTCTGGCGCAATTCGGCTTTTTTCGGTGGAGATCTGAAACGGCGCTTGGCTCCAGAGCGCCGGACGCCAATGGGGTTCAACGGCTTTGAGGGGGAGTACCCCACACTGACCCTGGGCAAAGATGGCTTGATCATTGGGCCCTTTGGGGCCACCTTGGCGTTGCTTGGCACTGGCCTGGGCAATTTTAAACCCCACCACCAGGGTTCCTTTTAATTGGGATTCAGGGGCTGAATCATAGTCTTGATCGGCCCTGCGACCGGGATAATAACGCCCAATCATGTGATCCAACATTTGCCGTTTAAAAGCCAGATCGGTGATTTCTTCGCACTGGCCAAAACAGACCACCGAACGGTAATTCATGGAGTGGTATTTGGCGCTGCGGGAGTAGACCAACCCGTCCATTTGCGTGACTTCGAGGCAGGCCGGAACCCCTGTGGCGAGGTATTTGAGGGTGTGGCTGGCGTGGCTGCCGTGCAGGTAAATCATATCGGGTTCGGAAGGGTCATACTGATAGGAAAAGGGAATAATATAGGTCTGGTCTTTTTCGCTGTAGCCGACATGGGCCAGATAACCCTCGCTCAAAATCGCCTGAATGGCGTCGTTGCAGGCTCTCTCCGGGTGTTGTCGGAGGGTGCTGCGGATCTCACTGCTAACGGGGTTCGACATGGTTCTTCTCCTTGTTTAAATCCAGATAATAGGCCTGATCACAGCGCCCAGAATGGACATGGCCTTCTAATGGTAAAAATCCAAATTTGAGATAGAGGGCGATGGCCTCTTTTAAGACCCGATTGGTCTCCAAATGCAGTCGTTGAAAGCCCTTTGCTTGCGCACAGTCCAAGAGGCGTGTCAGGCTCGCTTTGCCCAGACCCTGTCCCCGGACCTCGGGCAGCAAATACATTTTACGCACCTCGGCAGTTTGGCTATCGAGGGGATACAACCCAAAGCTGCCCACGATTTTGGTCTCTGGGTTTTCAATGACGCCAAAATAGCCGCCAGATTGAAAATAGGCCTGTTCCAGATTGTTTAAATCTGTGTCGGTGCCCTCTGGGTCGGGTGTCAGGCCGTAGCTGTTTAAGACTGAAAAGACCAGCTTTTGAATCGCAACCGCATCGCGGTTGGTTGCAGCACGAAAGGTATACGTTGATTTTTGCATGGCTCTATTCTCCTTGATGAACAGCATACGTTAAAATAAAAAAGCATAACAGATACAGTTTTTATTATTTTGACCATTACAGTTTTAATCGGGAGATTGCCATGGCCCCCACTTTTCTCTATGCCCAATTGGCCCATGAGATTATTCACCTGATTGACAAAGGCACCTTTCAACCCGGTGAGCGTCTGCCCTCTTTGCGCTCTTTGAGTGAAAACCGTCAGGTGAGCATTGCCACTGTTTCCCAGGCCTATTTGCACTTGGAAGCCCAGGGCTATTTAGAGGCCCGTCCCCAGTCGGGTTTTTATGTCTGCCACCGTCCCCCTGTTTTGGCCTTGCCCCACAGCACTTCTGCACCCGATGCTCCGGCCCAGGTCGGCAAAAATGCCTTTATCAGCCAAATTCTCGATGAGAGTCGCAGGCCTGGTATTTTGCCCCTGGGCTCGACCATTCTCGACCCCTCTTTTTTGCCTGTCAAACATCTCAGCCGTCTGATTGCGCGCTTGGCAGGCAGCCCCGAAAACCACACCTATGTGCCCACAGCGGGTTTTGAAGGACTGCGCCGCCAAATCGCCCGCCGTACCCTGGATTCTGCCCGTCCGATTGGCTTTCAAGAGGTCGTGATTACCTCAGGATGCATGGAGGCCTTGAATCTGGCCTTGCGTACTTTGGCCCAGCCCGGTGATCTGGTGGCGGTGGAGAGCCCGACTTTTTATGGCATTTTGCAGGCGATTGAAAGTTTGGGCATGCGGGTTTTGGAATTGCCGACCGATCCTTCGACGGGTCTGGATTTGGATGCGCTGGAGCAGGCACTCAAACAACACCCGATACGGGTGCTCTTAAGCATTCCCAGTTTTCAGAATCCACTCGGCACCTGTATGCCGGTCGAGAATAAACTGCGCTTGTTGGCGATTGCGGCTCGCAGCGGTTTACAAATCATCGAAGACGATATCTACGGCGAATTTTATTTTCGCGAGCCACCTCCCACTTTGTTTTCGCTGGATCGACAGCAATCTGTCTTGCTCTGCTCGTCTTTCTCCAAAACCCTCGCACCTGGTTTTCGGGTGGGTTGGGCCTTGCCCGGAAGCCATTTTGAGACTTTTTTACAACTCAAGCGCATGACTTCGTTGGGCACAGCCAGTTTGCAACAATTGGTGATCGCCGAATATCTTGCTTCTGGGGCCTATGAGCGCCATTTGCGGCGGCTGCGCCCCCAATTAGAGCGTTCTCTGTTTCAGGCTTTGCAGATCATTTCTCAGCACTTTCCCCAGGGGATTCGTGTCTCTCGTCCCGAAGGGGGCTTTATTCTCTGGCTGGAATTGCCCCCAGGTACTTCGGTGATGGACATTTACAAACAGGCCCTCTCTGCGGGCATCAGCATTGCGCCGGGGCCGCTGTTTAGCAACCGCGAGCTGGAATACCCTGCTTTGCGATTGAGCCTGAATCTGCCCTGGGGTGAGCGCTTGGAGCAAGCTCTTTACCAGTTGGGGGCGATTCTCAGGCAAAATATGTGCCATTAAAAAAGGCCTCCCAGCGGGAGGCCTTTTGTTTGGCTGGTTTGAACCGATCTTGGTCTGTTTTAGCCGCGTTCAGCAATCGGCTTAGACACCCGTGGAGCCGGGCCGGTATAGTCGGCACGGGGGCGGATCAGGCGATTGTTGCCGTATTGCTCCAAAATATGTGCCACCCAACCACTGATGCGGCTGAGGGCAAAAATCGGGGTGTAGAGGTCGACGGGAATGCCCAAGACAAAATAGACGCTGGCAGAATAAAAGTCGACATTGGGTTTCATGCCTTTTTTCTCAAGCATGGCCTGTTCGAGCATATCCGACATTTCATACCACTTCATTTCACCATTCATTTTGCCCAGTTCATAAGACATCTTTTTGAGATGTTTGGCACGGGGATCTCCGTCTTTGTAGACCCGGTGACCAAAGCCCATAATGCGCTCTTTATTGTCGAGGGCATCTACCAAGAAGGCTTTGACATTGCTGACTTCACCGATTTTTTGCAGGGTGCGAATGACCTGCTCGTTGGCGCCTCCGTGCAGAGGGCCTTTGAGGGTGCCCACAGCAGAGGTCACGGCAGAATAAATATCCGCCAGGGTGGAGACGGTCTGCCGGGCGGCAAAGGTTGAGGCATTTAACTCATGATCAGCGTGTAAGATCAGGGCTTTGTCGAGGGCTTCGACCGCCACAGGATCGGGATCGCTGTTGTGCATCATCTGTAAAAAGCTGGCAGCTGTGCTCAGATTGGGTTTGGGTTCGACAGGTGCTTTGCCCCGGCGAATCCGCTCTTGGGCGGCAATGACCGTTGGCATTTGAGCAATCAATCGAATGGCTTTGCGGCGGTTGGCGGCTTCTGAATTGTCTTCAGACTCATTGTCATACAGCCCCAACAAAGAGATCCCTGTGCGCAGACGCTCCATGGGTGAATGGGCAATGGGCAATTGTTTCAGCACTTCAAGAAAAGCCGGATCGACAGGGCGAGCTGCATTGAGTTCCTGATTCAGTTGATCCAATTGAGCTTGGGTGGGCAAATCGTCATTCAGGAGCAGATAAATCACTTCTTCAAAGGTGGTATTTTCTGCCAGATCGTCGATATCGTAGCTGCGATAAGTCAAAACGCCGTCGACAATCGAAGAAACCGAGGAACTCAGGGCGACAACGCCTTCGAGCCCTTTGTTTGCTGTCTCTGTACTCATAGGTATTACCTCTTTTTGCTTTGTAGAGCAGGCACTTTTTGGGCCTTGCTCACGGGTTTGCGATCAGTATAATACGCTTTGTTACAGGTTAGCGGTAGACTTCTGAAGATCCGAGCAAGATTCTCAAAAAAATCCGCTCAAGATTATGGGTTGGGCTTGGGGGTCGCTTCTGTTTGTATGCTTTTGCGCAAAACAGCCCGGATTTCTTCTGCATCTGGCGCTTTGGGGAAGAGCTTGAGGTAGTTCATCAGATACTTGTCTGATCTTGCCCGATCCCCCTGTTGGCGATAGAGTGCCCCCAAATTGCGGTAAGAATCTCCGTTGCGAGGATCCACCTTGATTGCTTTTTGGAAGGCGGCTTCAGCTTTAGTGGGTTGTTTTTGTTCAAGGTAAATGACCCCCAAATTATTGTGGGCCACGCCATTTTTGTCTTCGACTTTTAAGGCTGCGAGCAGGTGTTTTTCGGCCTGGACCCAGTCGCGTTTATTGGCGTAGATCACCGCGACGGCTTCGTGAGCCAAGACGCTGTTGGGATTAATGCTGAGGGCCTTTTCAAACAGTGGCAAGGCTTTTTCAGGGCCGCTTAGTTTGAGCTGGAGATTGGCCTGCAGGACCCAAAAACGTTCATCTTTGGGGGCTTTGGCTGCCGCTTGTTCCGCTTCTGCCAGGGCTTCGGGCAATTTGTTAGCGAGCATCAAACTCTCTGCTTTGGCCAAACTTTGATCGGGTGTGACTTCCAGCATTTTGACCACTTGAAAGGCCGAACCGGCCAAAAAGATCAGGCCAAACAAGACCCCAAAGACTTTCATCTTTAATTCATTTTTACGTGCCACAGTCTTATCAATTCTCTCTCATCAGTTTAAAATCGGTTGAACTAGCCCCCGTTAGAACTTTACTCTACTCCAGCGGGTTTGAAGATTGGGAAGTCCGGGGGAACCCCTTCTTTTTCAAGTAGGGCTTTGTGTTTGTTGTTCTGGTTCATTTGTTGCCAGCGAATGCCTTCTGCCACAGCCGTGATGGCCCCTTGGGCATTGACCGACATGCGGTAAGAAAAATCGTGCATGACGGATATCAAGGTCGCAAAAATAACGACAATTAACATCATGCCCGTGGTGGGTTTCATGGCAAAGTTGAGTTCCAAGATATTGATCTGGGGCGCGACCCTGTTCATCATGCCCAAACCAAAATCCACCACAAAAACAACCACAATAATGGGCAGGGCGATTTGGGCCCCCACCACAAAAATTTGCGAAGTGATGTCGATGATCCCTTTGAGTGCCAATCCCGTACCAAAGTCAAAGGTGCCAATGGGCAGAATTTCAAAGGTCTTAAAATAGGCCTTGAGCAGAAAGAGGTGCGAGTAAGAACTGATCAACACAATCGTGGCCAATTGGTACATAAACTTACCAATGACGGTACTCTGTTGTTTGGTTTGGGGGTTGAATTGCATCACCATGCTCAAGCCAATTTGCACGTCAATAATCTCGCCCCCTGCTTGAATCGCCACCAAAATAATATTGGCGCAAAAGCCAAACAGCACCCCCACCAAAAACTCCCGAATCATCAGCAGCATATAGGGCAAAAAGCTGGTGGGAATTTCAGCGGGCAGATTGGGGGTGCCCAGCAGGTAGAAAAAGGAGAGTGACAGGCAAATACTCACTCTGACCATGCCCGGAACAGTGGCAGAGCCCAAATACGGCGTTTGTAGTGTCAGAGCGAGGGTGCGAGCCACCACCAATAGGAAAATGGGTACATGCTTCTCCAGGGCGAAGACAATGTATTCCATAGGGTTTTCTGGCCTACCGGCTCAGATAGGTGGGCAGATTGATCAGCAAATGTTTGAGATATTCACCAATAGTAGACATATGCCAGGGACTGATCAATATCAGCATGCTGAAAACACAAATTGTTTTAGGTACAAAGCTCAAGGTTTGCTCCTGAATTTGTGTGACAGCCTGCAAAATACTCACGGTCAAACCCACAAGCATGGCGGTCAGAATCAGAGGCAAAGACATCAATACAATCATCATGATCGCTTGGGTGCCCAGGGTGAGAATCAGATTTTGAGACACGCTGGTTAATCCCCCTTCATATTCGGAAACTCATGACAATGGCTTGGAGGATCAAAAACCAACCATCGGCCAGGGTAAAAACCAGAATCTTAAAGGGCAAGGAAATGGTGACCGGTGATAACATCATCATCCCCAGAGCCAACAAGGTATTGGCAACCACCAAGTCAATCACCAAGAAGGGCAAGAACAGAACAAAACCCATCTTAAAACCGGTGGTCAACTCACTCACCATAAAGGCTGGCACCACGACATGCAGTGGCACATCCGAGGGGCGCTGCGGTTTGGGTTCGTTGGCCAACCGGATGAAAAAGCCCAGTTCCTGTTTGCTGGTGTGTTTGAGCATAAAGGTTTTGATCGGTGTCAGACCCCGCTCCACCGCAATCGATTGGGTAATTTTATTGTCTAGATAGGGTACAATCGCATCATTGTTAATACGGTCCCAGACGGGAGCCATGGTGTAGAGCGTTAAGAACAGGGCGATGCCGACCACCACCTGGTTGGGCGGATTGGTCTGGGTACCCATCGCTGTACGCAAAAAGCTCAAGACAATGATGGTCCGGATAAACGAGGTGGTCATAATAAACATGAAGGGCAACACCGTTAACAGCGACATAAAAACGATCAGCTGTAGGGGGGTTCCCAATTCCTCCAGACTCATCGACTTGCGCAGGTCGATCGAGTCCAACAAATTGCTCGGGTTGGCGGGTGTGACTGGCTTGGTGGGCAAAGGGCCATTTTGGGCCAGTACGGGCAAAGTATAAAAAAGGAGGATCAGAGCTAAAACAGCCAAAGAGGCTATTCCAAGAGTCTTAATCAGTTGTTTTTGTTTCATGATCTTCCACATATTCTGCAAAGGCTTTGGGCTTCTCAGGCTCTGCGCCATCACCCATTTCGTAAGGGGGCTTGACCTGCCCCAAGTTGGTTATCTGGGTATCTGTGGTACCGATTAACCAGTATTGGTTCTCAAAAACCTGCACCAAATACAGGTTTTTTCTTCCCTCCAACAGCGTGCGCTCGACAATCTGAATCTGTTGGTTTGAATCATTGCCTATTTTGGGCAATTTTAAAAGGGGGAGCCCAGGAATTCGGGCTTTGCCTCCTTTCAGTTTAACCAAGATAAAGGCCAGGATCCCCATCAAAACGATGAGGAAAACCATATTTCGCAAATAGCCTACATAGTCAAACTGAAAGGGTTCCCCCATGAAGAATTCAGCGGTTAATAACCGCCCTCATCGAATCCTTCCATGGCACTGGAATCACCACCGGATTCAGAAGCTTTGGGCTTGTGAACCTGGGTGATTTTGACGCCGAAGTTATTGCCAATGACGACAACTTCTCCTTTGGCGATCAAACGGCCATTTACCAGCAAGTCTACCGGTTCACCGGCCAGACGCTCTAATTTGATCACTGAAGAGTCTTCTAATTGAAGAACCTCTTTCAGGGGGAGATGGGTTCTTCCCAATTCCACCGTAACGTCCATTTTGACGTCTTTTACCAGTTCCAGATTACCCAGAACCCCAGTAACGGCAGAGGTGGGCAGATCCCGGACCAGGGGTGCAAATTTGACGGGACTGACCGTCATTTTGCGCGTCGGTTTATTTTGCGCTTTCGTTTCTGCCACGGATGAAATGCCTCCTCGAATATTAAACAGTCAGATTTTGCAATTGGTGGCCATTATTACCACCAAAATAGGTTGTTGAAACCTTTACAGACAGGTTGCTGTCAGTGACGAGCAGCTTCCCTTTGCCTTTACGTACCCCGTTAAACAGGATATCAATTTCTTCATTGGCTGGCTTGTTCAGCAGAACCAGTGTGCCCTCTTTCAGATTCAGCCACTCGACCAGATCCAGGGTGGCCTGGCCCAGCTCTGCGCTGATCTCAACAGGTACGTTGCCCAGTTCTCCGAAGGACTCATCCAGTGCAGAGGAGAGCAATTTTTTATCGACGATGTGACGGCTGGTGTGGGGAGCCAGAAGTTCACGGGTGTCGATGCCAAAGACGCTTTCAAAGTCACGGCCAAATTCATCAATGATTTCAGAGGCCAGATTGTCTTCGTCCATGGACAATTCTTCCATGAGTTTGCTGGTTTCCAGCTCGGCTTCCAGTGCATCAGGCATCATACCACTGCCATCAAAGCTGATGATCGCAGGATTGGCAAAGGCACCACCGGCTTGATCTGCAGGAATGACGCGGCCTTGAGGCTCATGACGATAATGGGTGCGAATCAGCTCATCGCTGACCGACAGGCCCTGGGGAGACATTTTGCCAACCACCAGAATCACAAAGGGAATCATCAGACCCCCCAAAGTGACGGCATGGGTAAATGCCAGGTCAGCGCTGGGTGCCAGACCCAAGCTCGACAACAAAGGTGCGACCGCAGGGTTGGCGACTTCTTTGCCGAAAAACAGGTTCAGTAAAACGATACTGATAAACCCGAGGATGAATCCCAGGGTGGCACCAAAGCTGGCTCCAATGGTCATGCGAGCGACAATATTCAGGGCTCCCATCGCTGGGGCTGCTTCGGGCTCGTCAATGCGGGTGACTTTGGCCGTGTCCACGTGAATGGTTTCAACATATTTACGTGAGAACGGGGTTTCAAATTTGCGCATCAGGCCAAAGATGGCTCCTGCAATGGCCAAGACAAAGGCATAGCCAAACGCGGCAGCCAAAGACCCGCCCATAAAGAGCATGTCTAAAACAGGGCTGCCTGTGCCACGCAGCGGAGCGGTTTCGGACTGGGGCAGGGTTTCATCGGGCAGCTCTTGACCACCGATTAAACCAGCCGCAGAGCCAGCAACGCCGCCTTTTAAGGCTTTGTTGTATTTATCGCCTACTTTTTCTTTGACACCGCTGATGCCAACAGCGCCCCCAGCGACTGCGGGTTTGCTTTCGCTGCTGGCAGTGCTGGTATTTGTGGCTTGTTTAAAAGAAGAATAGACCACCTCTTCTTCGTTTTCAGAGGTGTGTGTGGCCGTGGCCACCGGTTTGCCAGAAAGTGTCAGGGGTTTGCCTTTGGCCAGGTTGCCCAAGTTCAAGAAAGCCACACCCAAGAGCACAGCTGAAATCACCAAGACCTCTGACCAGCGGAAAAAACCGCGCACATTGTCAAAACTGACGGTAAAGGTGTATTTGTTGGCGTTGAGATAGAGCATGTGGTGGATGGAAAAGCCCAAACCAACCACAAAAACCACCATGAACAAAGTCATGGGCAAGCTGAGACTTTTTTGAATAACGGTAAATGCCGCCAGCAAGGCCAAGGGCACAAAGCCAAACAGGGTGATCAGGCGATAGCCCCAGGGGTGCCGCCAAATTCCCGGCAAAGTATATTCTTTTGGGGGGGGAGGGGGTGCTGCAGGTTCAGCGGGAGCGGCTTCTGCTTCAGTTTCTTCTCCACCAAGCAAAGAAGCCGCATAAGCTTCTGCTTCAGCTGACTCTGCATCTTTTTCAGCCTGCAGAGCTGCCATGATGTCGTCGCCAAAGAGGTCTTCTTCCTCTTCGTCTTCATCTTCATCATAATCATCGTCTTGCGAAGCCATCATCATCGGCTTGCGCAGCAATTCATCAAACAAAGGATCTTGCTGGTACATAGTCAAACTCTATCTCTCTCTACAGACATTTTGGTTCTCATGACTCCATAATCTGCACGGCAAGATGACGCCCATCAGAGGTGGTGCCAGGCATGCCTTTCATGAGGGTATCCTTGCCTACTTTGACTGTCAAAGGCTTGTCAATCGTTTGGTCAAGGACAATAAAGTCATTGAACTCCATGGTCTGGATATCGGCAAAACTCATACGGGTTTTGCCCAATTCCACGATCACAGGCGTGGTAACATCATCCACCATGGAGATACGCTCTTGAACTTGTTCAAAATCGCCTTCTTCTAACGTACTTTCCAAAACGCTCTGTAGGGCGTGATACAAAGGAGCCAGATAAGGCTGGGGGAAGACCAAGGCCGCTTTTTGAACTTCGCGGGCAATCATGGTCACTTGAAAGGTGAGCAATACGGACGGGGTATCCGGGTTGATCCCCATCAACAAATTGCGGAACTCATCAATTGTGGGTGTATTGGGAAAGGTCGCCAATTGCAAGCTGAGGGGATGGTGTTCACCCCAGACTGTGGAAAAAGCTTCAGAAAATTGCTGAATGCGATTGTCGATCTGGCCCAATTCAAATTCTGTGATCTCGTTTTCGGATTCGGGCGCGATCTCGGCACCGGCCTGACGCACCATCGAAATCACGGATTCTTTTTCAATAACAAGGGCCACGCCACCCACCAAAGATTCGCCAAAACCGAGCAAAGACCAGACGGAGTCGCGCGGATACTTGCGCAAAACCTGTTGAAAGCTCTGTTGTTCTACGCTGATAACCTGCCAAGTGGCAGCAGAAGTCGGCTCAGCGGACAGGATTTCTGTCAGGGTCTGAGCGACCTTGTCGTGAATATAATACAACGCCTTCAGATCATCACCGGTGAGGGGCCGTGACTTTACAAAACGGAGTGATTGCAAAGGATTATTAGTCAAAATAGGAACTACCTCATTCTCATCAGGAACTCGTCTTATACATAATACGACAAGATCTTTGGATTAACAACGTGGGTTCATCACAGTTGTGAGCATTATGATGAATTTAAAATATAATTTTAACAAGCTTATCCTGTGTTCGGAGGGATTGTGTTACATTTCTTTAAGTTACGGAGATTTTTGATCCCCTTGCTGGGGGTCTTTCCTCTCCTTGTGTTTCCGGCTTCAGCCCGCTCCCCGGGCCAAACTGCAGCTGCTGTGCAGTGGATGCAACCCGGCCTTTCTGCCGCGCATACGGGTATTCAGGTCAACTCGCTGAAAACGGGCAAAGCCTTGGTTTCACACAATGCCAATCTGCCTTTGATGCCCGCTTCCAATATGAAATTGGTGACCTCCGCGGCGGCGCTTTCTCTGCTCAAACCCGAGTTTCGCTTTAAAACCCTGGCTTATACCGATGGCCGGATCCAAGGCAATACCCTCAATGGCAATCTCTATCTCAAGGGATTGGGAGATCCCGAATTGACCGATGACGGTCTGACCCAATTGGCTTCGGAGATCCGTTACAGCGGGATTCAGGAGATCAAAGGCAAATTAATTGTCGATGATACTTTCTTTGACCTGCTGCGGGAAGGTCGGGGCTGGAAAAAGACCTATGGGGCATCGGCTTACAGTGCTCAGATCAGCGCTCTTTCATTGAATCGCAATACGGTTGATGTCTGGGTGCGCCCCGGAATTCCCGGTAAACCAGCTGAGGTGGCATTGGAGCCCCCCAATCAGTATTTTGAAATTGTGAATCAGACCTATACGGGGGGACGCACCCGTTTGCAGATCGCCCGCAGCATGGTCAATGGCAAAAACCGTGTCACCGTCTCGGGATCCGTTTCGCCTCAGGCTCGGCCAGAAAAGGAGTCGATCAATCTCGAAAACCCGGCTTTGTACACAGGGTATGTCTTTCAAAACCTGCTGCGCAAAGAGGGCATTCGCGTGCCGGGTCGGGTTGAACAGAGTAAGACACCGCCCGGTGTTTATGAATTGGCCCGCACAGAATCGCGCCCGCTGCGGGATATTGTCGGCGAGCTCAACAAACACAGCGTCAATTTGATTGCTGAAAACCTGCTCAAATACATGGGGGCGATTTTTGAAGGGGAGCCTGGCACTGCAGCCAAAGGGGCCAAGGTGATCCAGGAAAAATTTCTCAAAGAGATGGTGGGCATGGGCCAACAAAATGGGATTGCGATTGCTGACGGCTCGGGGCTTTCTCCTTTAAACCGAGTAACAGCCCAGTCTTTGGCCCAAATTTTGAGTTATATGCATGGCCAATTTGATGTGGGTGTGGACTATGTTTCTTCGCTGGCGATTTCGGGGGTCGATGGCACTTTACATGCCCGACTCAACTCAGCGGATCTCAAGCGCAGAATCCGGGCCAAAACCGGATTTATCAACGGCGTATCCGCCCTTTCGGGCTATTTGCAGACCAAGAACAATGAAACTCTGGTCTTCTCCTTTTTGATGAATCACTTTACGGGGGTTTATGCTGCTCGGGCTTCGCAAGATTTGCTTTGCACCCAATTGGTCAATTGGCGTTGAGGTCGTTTTTCTAAGGGACCAACTTTACCAACGGCGCAATTTTGAGTGCCAGATCGCGGTTTTTTTCGGGTGTATCAGCCACATCGAGGCTGAGCACCAGCAAATACAGACCGGATTGAAAGAGCAGGGTTTTGCTCTGTCCGTTCCAGGCCATCAGGCTTTTGTCGTTTTTTAAGACTTCAAAAGCCTGATCTCCCAGGGCATCGGGGCTACCAAAAGCGGTGTCGCGTTGACCTGCTGCCTCCTGTTTAAAGGCCGCCTGGGCCTGGGCCTGTGATGCAAATTTTTGACGGATCTCCAGCGAAATCTTGCCCCAGGTTGTCACCGGCTGGTAGGGATTGCCTCCGCGCTGCATGGAACTGCGCAGGCGCTCCTGATTTTGTTTTTCCAGTTCTTCGGTATTGGCTTTGCGCCATTCAAAGACACAGCGCCCAGGGACTTGGCTGAGCTGCTGAATGGCTTGGGCCTCGGGCAGTACACCCGCCAATTGGGCTTCATTTAAGAGTCCACAGCCACTGGTTTGGGCCAGCCCTGGGGCTGGTGGCAGACAAAAAGCAGTCAAACCCCAGAGTGCCGAGCCAGAAATCATTAGACCTTTTTGCCACAGAACCTTTTGCCACAGAACCTTTTGCCACAGAACCTTTTGCCACAGAACCTTTTGCCACAGAACCTTTTGCCACAGAACCTTTTGCCACATGCTGAACGTCCTCCTCGCCGATTGCGCTTGAGAGCTTGGTACAATACATGGAAATCATACACCACAAGGAGACCTTTATGGGATTTACCTACGTTGTTTTGGGCGCTGGCATCCAAGGCACAACCATTGCTTATGATATGGCCAAATTTGGGGATGCAGACAAGGTCTTGCTGTTGGATATGAGCTTGGAACAGGCCCAAAAATCGGCGGCCCATATCAATGGTCTGCTCACTAAAAAAGTGGTGGAGCCGGGCAGCGTCGATGTGCGCAACCGTGAGCAATTACTGGAAGTGCTTCAACCCGCAGACAGTTGTCTGAGCGCAGTCCCCTATTTCCTCAATCCCCAGATTGCGGCCTGTGCGGTCGAGGCCAAAACCCATTTTTGCGATCTTGGGGGCAATACCGATGTGGTTTTTCAGGAATTGGAGTTACATGAAAAAGCATTGGCTGCAGGGGTTTCGGTGATTCCCGACTGCGGTTTGGCTCCGGGTTTGGGCAATACCTTGGCCGCCCATGGCATCAGCCAGCTCGACAGTTGCGAAGAAGTTCAGGTGCGCTGTGGCGGATTGCCGCAAAATCCCCAGCCGCCGCTGGACTATATGTTGGTCTTTAGCGTCGAAGGTCTGACCAATGAATATTTTGGGCAGGCTGTGGTTTTGCGGGAGGGCAAAATTGACAAGGTGAGCACCTTTTCGGAACTCGAAATTTTGCAATTGCCCGCTCCTTTGGGCGAATGTGAAGCCTTTACGACCTCTGGCGGCACCTCTACCTGTCCCTGGACCTACGAAGGCCAGGTCAAAACCTTTGAGTACAAGACCATTCGCTACAAAGGCCATTACGAAAAAATGAAATTGATGCGCGATCTGGGCCTGCTCGAACTCGAACCCGTTCAAGTGGATGGGCAAGCGGTCATTCCCCGCCATCTCTTTCATACTTTGGCGCTCGACAAACTCAATTTTCCGGGAGAAAAAGATCTGGTGGTTTTGCGGGCAACCTGTAAAGGGCTCAAAGAGGGGAAAGCCAAAACCTTGGAATACACGATTGTCGATTTCTTTGACGATGCTACTGGCTTCAATTCAATGTCGCGCATGACCGGTTTCCCGGCTTCGATTGTGGCTATTATGATGGCGCGGGGCCAAACCGAAAAAGGGGCGATCCCGCTGGAAAAATCCGTTCCCAGCGGGATTTTCTTGGAAGAATTAGCCCTGCGGGGTGTGAAAATGATGATCGCAGAGTCTTAGATTTTTGACTCAGCGTCTTTCTCAGAGGGGGGCAGAAACCTGCCTCCCTCTTGCGTTATACTGAACAAAAAAGATCAGCGAGAAAAAAATCTATGTCTGCTTTGCGTGCTCAGCCACTTCGGAACGGGGTTTGGTTTACTTTGGCACTGGGTTTGGCTGCAGGGGCTTGGGCGGTGCCGGCCCTCTTCCCACTCAAAAATGAGGCCCGTCAGGTGGTCAGTCAGGTTGCGCCTGAACAGTATTTTAAAGCAACCCAGCCCGGCTTACAGGGGGTCAAGCTCGAAACCGATCCGGTCAAATTGGCAGAGGTGGCACGCAGTACTTTGGCTTACCTCAACAAACATGCCAAAGATGATCCAGAAGCTGTCAATGCAGGCATTTTGGGTGGTTTGGGTGTTTCGTTGGAACAGGTCAAAGCCAGTTTGGCTTTTGTGGTCACAACCACAGAAGACGATCAAGCCGCCAAACGGCCCTTTCGCCTGAGCAACCCCACTTTTTTAGAGCAGCACTTTCGCTTTTTTCAGTGGCATTCGGATCGCCAAGCCGCAGCGGCACACAAAGTTCAGGTCAGCGATGGGCGCATCCGCCTGACCAAATATGTGGTCTTTGAGGCCCTGGGTAGCGCTGTGAAAACGGCCACACAGACCTGTGCCCTCTACGCTTTGCCCGAAGAAGAGGCGGCCTTGAGTGCCGATCAGGCTGAAAAAGAGAAAGCCAAACTGATTCGCTACCGCTATACCAAGCAGCAGGTCGTGGATGGGGCTTTGGGCCAACACAAGGTCAAACCTCTGGTTTGGGTCAATCGCCAGGGGCTTGAAGATGCCTTGATGCAGGGATCTTTGAGGGTCCAAATGCCCGGTGGCCAAACCCGCATGTTTAATGTGCACCGCAACAATGGAATTGCCTATGATCGCAGCATCAAAGAGCCGCGTCTGCAAAAGCGCTATTGGTATTTTAAAGAAGTGGCGGGTATTCAGGGCTATGGCAAAGATGAAAAGATCCTTGTTCAGCCGGCTGTGACTGTGGCGGGAGACGTTTATAATTTGGGTTTGGGTAAATTGATTGCCTTGCGCTATCCTCTGCAGGGCAAAACCGTCATGCGATTGGCGGTTTTGGCCGATACTGGAGGGGCTTTTATTCCCAATCTCTACCAATTGGACTATCTGGCCGGGGTTTTTCCCAGCCGTGAAAGTTATCGCAAAGGTGTGATGCACCTGCCTGAATACGCTTCAGCCACCGTGCTCTTGCTCAAGGACTAAACGTGCAGATCTCTCTGACTTCCCAAGCGCTTTCTCTGGATGGCCAGCCGGGGATCCTCTATGGGGGAGAGTTTCAGTACTTTCGGATTCCTGCCCAATTGTGGGAATCCAGTTTGCGGCAATTGGCTGAAGCCCGGATTAATTTTATCTCCTGTTATATTCCCTGGATCTGGCATGAATACGAAGAGGGGCTTTGCGATTTTGAAGGCCAAACAGTGCCTGAACGCAATCTGGCCCATTTTTTGCATTTGGTAGAAAGCCTTGATTTGGCTCTGATTGTTCGACCGGGGCCCTATGTCTATGGCGAGTATCAGGGGTTTGGCATTCCCGACTGGTTGCGCAAAAAGCACCCAGAAATTCTGATGGTTTATGAAACGGGGCAACTCAGCAATGAAGTTGCCCTCAATCACCCTGTTTTCCTCAAATACACCCAGCATTGGCTCAAGACCGTGATTGCCTATCTGCGCCCACAGTTTGATTCGGGCCGGATTGTGGCCTGCCAACTCGACAATGAAACGGGGCTGCCCCAATATGGCGGTGTGACCTATTCTGGCGATTTTAATCCCCATACCGTTGAGGCCTACCACCACTGGCTGCGCCAGCAATATCCTTCGTTGGCCCATCTCAACCGCATTTGGCACACGGATTACGAAACCTTTGAGGCGATTGAACCGCCGCGCAAAAGTGCCTATGCCCCAGTGCCCTTTCGGCAATGGGCGGCTTTTATCGAAGACTATATCGTGCAATATTTGAGCACTTTGCACACGTATCTGAAAGGCTTTTCTGTACCGGGTCTGCTTTATCTCAACGATCCCTATCTCTGTCAATGGCCCAATAACAGTGCTAAAAAAACGCGTGTGGCTCTTACCGGCTACGATATCTACAGCAAATTTACGACCGACCCGGATGCCACCCACGATGTGCCTTTTGGCATTTCATTTGCGCCCGAATACTACCGCAACCTCAACCCCAATCAACTTTTGATGGGGGTCGAAGTGGGGGCTGGCTGGTTTGATCCGCGGGTCAAGGTGCGCAAAGAGGCCCTTTTGCAAAATGGCATGGTGGCACTTTTGCGCGGAATGCGTATTTTAAATTGGTATCTCTTACACGACTGTGTCGAAAGTGATGGGGTACCTTGGGTTTTTCAATCGCCTTTAAACAAAGATGGGCAGGCTGTTGAGAGCTATGCCTACCTCAAACAGATGGGTGAGTTTGTGGCCGAACATGGTTCTCTGCTGGCCCAAAGTGAGCCGTTGCACAGCCCTGTAGGGCTGGTTAAATACATTCCCCAGGGCTGGGACTTTCTCAAGTCCAATTTTAATGTCTGGAGTGCCCTCGACCTGATGGACAATGCCCTCAGTCATTTCTCTGGTCTGACCGCGATGCACGGGGTTTTGTTGGAAAGCGGCTGCAACCCTTTGGTCTACGATCTGGAGAAAATCAGCTTGCAGGAATTGGAGCAGCTCCAGGTCTTATTTTTGGCCTCCACCAATTTGATGGATCGGGATTCGTATCAAAAATTGGTTTATTTTGTTGAAAATGGCGGCACGCTGGTATCTTTTGGGACCCCTGTGGTCACCGATTTACACGGCGAGCCCTATGCTCCCAATCCCCTTTTCCCAGCCAAGCCCTATGGCAATGCCAATAAGGTGCAATATGGCACCAATGCCGTGCTCTCACAAGTTGCGCTCGATATGATGGATTACCAGATGATGCGTCGGAGTATTTCACACAAACTCTCTTTGCATACCCTGGATATGATGCACCCCTTTGTGGAGTTTTCCAAATACGTGGGTAAATCAGGGGCCTGGATCGAAACCGAGCGGGCCGAACCTTTTTGGGCCAGCCGTTTTTCCTCTTTTTGGCAGGGGGGGGGGATCACCCCTGTTTTGCGGCAGCCAGAAGGAGCCACTGTGGGTTATAGCAAACGCTTGGGGCGGGGGCGGGTCTATTTCTTGGGCACGTTGCCAGGTTTGTTTTTTGATACCCCCGGCTATTACACGATTGAGCCCGAAAAAAAAGCGTCGGTGCTGCGGTTTTTATGCCATATGCACAAAGAGACGGGGGTGACACCCCTGGTGGAAGGGATCCCCCAAGTGGAGGTGATTTTGCGCCAAAGTGCCGAGGGTCATCTGTTGGTGGGCATGATCAACCGCGGAGCGGCCCAAGAGGTCACACTCAGTTTTAATCTGATGCATTCTTTTGAGCAGGTGGATCCCCTGTTCTTCAGCCATCCAGAGACAGATCGTCTGGAAAAAGCCCGTTATTACCGGCTCAAAGGTTTTCTCTCCAAAGATGCTGTCGCTGTGGTGCTTTTGCGCTAAGTTTTAGAGCAATGAGAGGTAATAGGGGTGGGCATGTTTGGTCAGGGCCTCGCGATAAGAGCCTTCCCAATGAAGATTTTTGGGGTCGTTGGCTTGTTCTTCGAGTGCTATTTCGGCCATGGACCAGGTCAGACTGGCTTCGAGATAGCGCAATTCAGCGGGTACAAAGGGCACACCCCTGACTTCTGAAAAGGCCGCCAAAAACTTTTGGATTTCAATCAGGGAAGGGGGTGGGCCCAACTCAGCGGGCGAATGACGGCTAAAGTGGGCCAAGGCCCGGCCCAAGGCCCAAAGCTCAGGCTGTAAAACCAGCTTGCCCCAACTGTAAACCGCCGCCAGTTCATGGTGGTTGAGCTGGATTTGGCTGGGTGTCCAATAAAGGGGACTCAACACCTGACGCCCTATTTCTTGGCGCAGCCGTCGCAACAGGGTGTGGGTCAGCTCCTTGAGCCACTCTGTTTCGGATCTGCGCTCTTTGGCAACGGCACTTGAAAAATAATCTGCTTGCCAGGGAGTTGAACTGCGTGGCAGGTGGGGGAGGTGATGCAAGGTACATGTCACTTGGTGCAAACGGGCCAAGGTCTGAGCCATTAAGCAAAAATCTTTGATTTGACTGCGGTGAGGTTTGCGGTTGCCGATCAAACAATGCTCAACACTTAAGGCGCTTTTCCCCAGCAGATGGGGAGGCAAAATTGGTTGTGGAGCCTGAAAATCTTGCAGATGGGCCAATTTTTGTATTTGCAAGAGGGCCGTTAAGCTCTCCAGAGAGCGTTCAGGGGGATAAAAATGCACGACCAAATCGGGGCCTTGTGTCATTTTTAGGCCCCATACCTGTTTGAATTGACCTTCGACAAAGAGCAGGGTTTCAATTTCGAGCGCCAAGGTTTCAGCCAGCAAGGCCTGCAATTTGGCGAGCATTTGCTGAAAATCTGCAAATCCAGTCCAGGCCAGTAGGTGTTCTGGCAATTGGCCATTTAAGTGATTTTGTAAAGCGATCCAGATTTGATTCATAAAAGTGGCTCGTAAAAGGGTTTCCAAAGTCGATCGTAAGCTAAACCTATCCCTAGAATGATACTGGATCCCAGCTCAGAATTAGAGGACAATTTGCCCTGAAAGATGTAAGCATCGGCAAAAAAACGCAAACTCAGGTTATCGGTCAGAGATACCTTGAGGGCTGAAATCCACTGGCTGATCAATCCCAAACTGGAGGCATTGTCATTGGCACTGGGTAAGTAATATTTGAGATCGAGACTGTTGGTCCATTTTAACTCTGTACTCAGCGGAAGTTCGTGGTCGAACTTCAATTGCAGACCCAGCTCCAGATTATTGGGGACATTGAAATCCCGGCGCAAGGCCAGACCGGTTTTAAAGGCCTTGAGCAGAGGGCCGGGCGGAATGCTCAGACCGGCAATCCCACTTAATTCGGCTTGTCGGGGATTGGCTTGGTGGGTATTGGGTTGATGCGTGGGGCTAAACTCTGTGTCGTAGGTTCCTTCGAGGTAGGGAATGAGCTGTAGGTCTTTGTCTGCAAAGGGAAGCTCAAACAGATGCAATTGCAACTCGCTTGAAAATAAGAGATCGTCCTGGTTCTCTGTGAACTTGGTCTGTTGGCTGCTCTCGTCGAGCAGCGAGAGACCCTCATATTTGGCTTGCAGGGATTGGCTCCAACTCAGAAGGGCATTGTCAAAAATCAGGGCTATTTTGCTGCGCCCGCCATAGGTAAAACTATTGGGAGAGGTGACACGGGTTTCTCGCACAGCTGTGTAGTTTTGGTTGTTTAAGGCATTATAACCACTTAAATTGAGTTGCAAATCGCTGATTTGTAGACTCCAAAGCGCTTGTTTCTGCTGCCATTGGGGATGCAAATAATCCAAGAGGGTGGTTTTAATCTGCCCAGTGGCTTGGGCCTGCTCCAAAAATGTGAGTAAAATATTGCGCAAATACAAAGGCTCTGCCGGGTTTTGGGGGGCAAACGGGTTACGCAGTTCTTCGCGTTTGCGCTGTCCTTTTAAGAGTGGACGCAATTGGGCATTTTGGGCCAAATTGCTGCTGATCAGAGTGCGGTAATAGGCGTTTTTTTGGCGGGGGCGGTTCCAGATTTTACTCTGGTCGGCACTAACACCCGCCCGAAGGGTGTTGAGCAGGGGCAATTTGAGCACCTGTTCGAGGTCTGCGCCGCTGAGAAGGTATTCGTGTAAGGTGGTGTCATCTTTGAGTATTTCATAGACCAACATGCGGGGCCAAGCCCCCGGCACGTAAATGCCGTCAGGCAGTTTTTCTACCAGCACCACTTCACTCTCAAAGGCCTTTAACAGCAGATTGCTCAGCAAGGTGCCCCACATTTCGGCGGTCAAACGGGGGGGATAGAGCCTGAGAAACTCTTGATCACTCAAGGTGGCTCGGCCTTCGAGCCGTTGGCGGGCCTGACGGGTTTTTTCGCTGCCGAGAAATTGCTTGAGCAGCGTGGGGTCGGCTTGTAATTCCCGGCTAAGATCGGGCAATAGCACGTCCAGAGCGTCGCGATAGGCATCCTGGCGGATTGCCATGGTGAGCTTGAGAAAATCAGGATCGGGTTCACTGTCAAAGGACACCGGCAATAGCTCATTTTGAATCTGGATCTGACCTGCGTTTGTTTGCACTTGTAAGAGTCCCAGGGCTTGGGGATTATTGGGCACCAAAAAAGGCGGTTGATTGGGGGCTTGGACTCTTTCGAGGCTCCATTTCCCGGGTTGCAGAGGGGCTTGGGTATCCCCCAGAATCACATCTACGCCCAAATTCGACTGGAGCAGACTTTCCAATTCATTTCCAGAGGCATTGGTGAGAACGACAATCAGATCTGGTGCTTGCTTCAATGTCTGTTCCAGGTGTTTTAACGCTGCATTGAGGGCCTCTGCTGGTTTGAGGATTTCACAGCCAGGGCCGAGTAAACCCGTTTCTTGCAATTGTTCCAATTCGTGGCTATTGCCAATCCCAATCAAAGCAAGGGTTTTTCCCTCTTCGGAACGGGCCAGTTTATAGGGGGCAAAGATAAAATGGCCCTCTTGACGCAGGGAGGCCGAGATCCAAGGCAGGTTGTATTGCTCTTGTTCGCGCAGCAAATTGTCCAGCCCCCCGCGCAATTCTTCGGCACCCATATTCAGGGCAAAATAGTCCAGCTTTTTTAAGGCATTTAAACTGTTGCTGCGCTGCAGAGAGAGGCTGGCGGTATTCACCGAACTGAGCCCCTCCAAAAGGTTTCCACTGTCGACCAAAAGTGTGTGTGAATCGCGTAGTCCTTTGAGCAAACCGTAACGACGGGGCCCATCACCACTGGGTTTTCCAATTAAAACCAGTTCTGAAGATCCTGTCTTTTGCTCGATACTGAGTTTCAGTCCCAATAACATTTCCCAGGCCAGGGGATCGGGGCTAGCAGGGGCTGTGGCTGTGTCCAGATGCAAAACATAAATCGGGCCGGGATAAATATCTAAACTGGCTGAAGTCATTTCTGTACCTGGATTTTTGGGGAGCAGGGGCTTGAGCTTGCTGAGAAAATTTTGGTCAGAGTCGGGTTCCAACACAATGCTATCACTGCTTTCTAAGACCAAGCGACGTTTGCTGCCTTGGCGTTGGGGGCCCGAAGCCAAAAAATGCCGAAAAGCTTGAATTCCCATGCCGGGGGCCCAGATATAATGGCCGCGATCGTGAAAGTAAATGGCTGCCCCGTGGGTGCGCAGGCTTTCCAATGCCTCTGGGTTTTGCTGGGCATATTCATGTATCAGTTGATAGGGTTGTTGAATCTGGTAATGATAATTGGAAGCCAGTCCATGGATGCCCGCGGTGTGTAATAAACTGAAGTGCCCTGCCTGGGCAGAAGGAGTCAAAAAAAGACCGAAGAATAAATACAAAAAAACCAAGCATGTGCTTTGTTTGAACACGTTTTTCTGCTCCTGTTTCAACCCGTGCATGCATTATACTGTGTGTCACAGGGAGAGATGAGAAAGAGGCTTGGCATTTGAAAACGCTGATTGGGGTGATTTTGACCACAGCTTTGTACTTGTTTCTGAGCCAGGTCAGTTTGGTCAGTGTTTGGCCTGAGGCAAGGACTTGGTTGGGAACAGGCTGGGTTTATGGTCTGCGGACGGGCCTGATGTCTGTTCTGCCTGCTGTGGTTCTGGTCTGGGGGTTCAGGCGCAAAATACCCCAAGTGTTTCCCCCAGTTTTTTGGCTCTTTTTGGGGAATGCCCTTTTTTTGGCTTGTGCCATGTGGGGCGAATGGTTATGATCTATGCAGCGAGGTAGAGAAGCATTTTCACGCATTTGTCCGGATACACGCTGCTCCTGATAGCGGTCTGTGTTTATGGTCTGCTCTTTTTATTTTTTACCATGGCCGCATCCAGGCTGGCTTTTCGCTTGCGCAGTCGCAACCTTCACAAGGCCCATTTTTGGGGGGAGTTGGAGAGCCGTTGGGAGCCTGTGCTGGAAGATATTGCCAAAGGCCGCCGGGTGACAGATGTGATCCGCCCTTTGGTCAAACCCGATGAAGAACTCTATTTTGTCGATTTAATTATGCGCCGGGCTTTGGTGGCTCCTGCCGAGCAAAGCAGTATTTACCGGGATTTGGCCGCGCCTTATCTCAAGGTCTTGTCTGAGCGCGTGGCCACAGGGGATCGCGAGCAGCGCGCACGGGCGGTGCACACCCTGGCCGTTTTGGGAGAGCAGCAATACCTGCCTGTGTTTATGAAAGCCCTCGAAGACAAATCCCCTCTGGTGGCTTTGCTCTCCGCCCGCGCTTTGGCGACCTGGGGCGAGCCCGCCGTGGCTGAACATCTTTTGCCCGCTCTGCAGCGCTTTGAAGCCTGGAACCCCAATGTCTTGGCTTCACTTTTGGTTTCTCTGGGCAAAACGGTGGCCCCTTCGCTGCGCACCAATTTGCGCAATACCCGCCACTCGTCTTGGGTGCGTACGATAGCCATGAAAGCGCTCACAGAGCTGCGAGACCCCTTGGCCACACCTTTGGCTGTGGAGATTCTGCGCCAAGAAAAAGACATCAATTTGCAAATCGCGGCGATTCAGCTTTTGGCCCAAATGGGGGGCAGTGAACATATCCCGCTGATCCGCCAACGCTATAATTCGCCCTTTTTTCCGGTGCGTTTGCATGCCATTCGGGCCCTGGGCATTTTGAGCAATGCCGATCATTCCACCTTTCGCCAGGCCCTCGATGACCCCTCGCCCTGGGTGGCCATGGAAGCGGCTCAATCGCTCAAAACTACGGGTCACCACCGGGTTTTGCACGAATTGGATCTGGCTGAACACCCCCGCTCAGAGCTGGCGGGCCAGATGTTGGGAGAGTTCAATTCGCTGGAGTTTGTCGAACAATCGGTCAAAGACCCGGCTTTTGCCCCCCATGTGGGCAGGTTGTTTTTGCAGCTCAAAAAACATGACTCTCAAGAGGTGCGGGCCTTGGTGATTCACCTTTTCTTTGACCCCGCGACCTCTTCTGCTGTGCGTTATGCCATGGCCACGGAGCTGGAAAAATTCAGGGATTACCAGTTCTTTTATCAGACCCTGAGCTGTTTGATGATGGGCAATTTTCCCGATCCTCTGGCCTTGATTCGCGCCCTCAAGAGCTTTGCCAACCCTGAATCGGTGCCCATTTTGATGCAGCACTATCCCCACGCCAGTTGGGACGAGCGCCTGGAAATCATTGAAACCCTCGGCAGCCTCGACAGCATTGAAAGCCTGGAGTTTCTCAGCAAGGTCTACAACGAGTTGCAAGAATACCCCGAGCTGTCCAAAGTGCAACAAAACCAAATGCAGGAGCGGCTGGCGATGGCCTTGGCCCGGCGCATGATGGTCTAAACGCGGGGCTAAAACTCCAGCGACACCGGCACTTGGCCTTTTTTGCCTTTGCGCAGGGCCTTCCAGGTGGCCTGTAAGCGCCAGAGTGTGCGCAATTGTTGGTAGCCCAGGTTTTCGAGCCAGGCGGTGCGCGTCAATTGGCGCAGATCGGCTTCGGAATAGCGCCGGGGCGTGAGTTCCCCCAGGGCCACCGCCAAGGTGGCTGAGGTGCTGCCCATGACAAAGGCCGCCAGCGCAAAAGCCAGAATCAAGAGTGGCGGCACCCAGCCCAAAATACCGCCCGCAATCACCAAAATATACCCCAGCACTTCCAACACAGGCCCCCAGATCTCGGTCAACATAAACAGCGGATAGAGAAACCAGCCAATTCGCCCTGTGCCTTTTTTCCACAGCATCGAGCGGTGATGCAAAAGCGCTTCGGTCACGCCTTTTTGCCATTTCATGTGCTGGGAGCGCACCTCGGCCATCTCACTCGGGCATTCGTGCCAGGCCACCGGATCGGGAATAAAATCGATGTGATAAGGGCGCTTGGTTTCTTGGCAAAAGCGGTGCAAGCGCAAGATCAACTCAGGGGTCTCAGCTTGGTAGCGGGCATCGTAGCCCCCGGCTTCGACCACCATGGCACGGCGAAAAACGGCAAAGGCCCCCGAAATCAGCAGGAGCCCCCGCAGGGCGCTGCCCGCCATATAACTCACCAGAAAAAAGCGCAAATGCTCCAAAATTTGCAATTGCACCAGCCGCTCTTCGGGCATTTTAACCGTCGTGATCTCGCCATTTTCGAGCGAGCAGCCATTGCGCACACGCACAATGCCACTCACCGCCACCGTGGCGGCATTTTCCAAAAATGGGCGCAGGGCCCGCAAAAGGGCATTGCGCTCCAAAATCATCGTCACATAAGTGGTGCAAAAGAGCGGGGTCTGACAAAAATTGAGACCCGCATTGAGGGCATCGGCATTGCCGCCGCGTTCTTTGTCGATCACCCAGAGGCGGGGATGAAGTTGGCTCTGGTAAACGGCGTTGATTGGGCGGCAAGGCAGCTCCGAGACCGGAAAGCGCGACATCGGGTGCAATTGAAAGATCTCTTTGAGTAATTCGAGGGTATTGTCGCTGGACCCGTCGTTGATCATGATCAGATCCAGCTCAGGGTAGCGCAATTGCAGCAGGTGTTTGAGGCAACTGACACTCTCTCCAGAGGCATTGTAAACGGGCACCAAAATGCTCAGTGGAGGCGCGCCTGCGGCTTTTAAAAGCGATTCAATATCCACAGACTTGAGTTTACGGGCATAGTTTTGCAGGGCGCGAAAGGAGATCAAACAGGCGGCCAAAGAGAGGCTGTGTCGGGCCATCAGGTAGATCAACGAGATCCAAACCAGGGATTGTGTGATCAGGGCTGCAATGTCATTGTTCATCGGCTTTTCGCGTGACCTCAGCGCAGGTAATCGGGTTTAAAACAGGCTCTCTTCGCCCACAGCGGCTTTCCAATTTTTGCGGAAGCGTTCAAGATCTTTGGCCGGGGCGCGGCAGCGCAATTTGACCCGGTTTCCGTCGAGATATTCTTCGCTTAAAATAGTGCTGATCGCGTAGAGCTGAGCGACCCAAGCTGATTGGCTCAGATTTAGCACAAAGGTGCTTTCGCGGAATTGCTCGGAAAAGGTTTCGAGGGCCAATTCTTTGAGCAGGTCTACGTTTTCGCCAGTATGGGCCGAAATCGTGACACAGGGCGCTTCTGGGGGGATGTGTTTCCAGACATCCAGCTCTTCGCCGGGGGGCAAGAGGTCGGCTTTGTTGAGGGCATAAATGATCGGTTTGTCTTCAATTTCGAGCTGTTTTAAAACTTCGTTGACTGCCGCCATTTGCTCTCCCAAAACCGGCGAAGTCACGTCCACGACATGAATCAAGACATCGACATCACAGGCCTCTTCAAGGGTGCTGCGAAACGAGGCCACCAAATGGTGGGGCAATTTGCGGATAAAACCGACGGTGTCGGTGAGCAAAAATTCATGGGCCCCAATTTCAATTTTGCGCACAGTTGAGTCGAGGGTGGCAAAAAGGCGGTTTTCGACCAAGACACCGGCTTCGGTTAAGCGGTTAAACAGGGTTGATTTGCCCACGTTGGTATAGCCAATCAGGGCCATGCTAAAAGACTCGCGGCGCTTGCTTTTGCGCAATTTGCGCTGCTTTTCAATTTCTTTGAGATCGTTTTCATAGCGGTCGATTTTTTTGCGCACCAAACGGCGGTCAATTTCGATCTGCTTTTCACCCATCCCGGCGCGCACACCGACCCCACCCACTTGGCGCTCCAAGTGAGTCCATTGCCGCTTGAGCCGAGGCAGAAAATACTTCATGCGCGCCAACTCAACCTGCAATTTGGCCTCGCGGGTTTGGGCCCTTTCCGAAAAGATCATCAGAATCACATCGCCGCGATCCATGACCCGTACATTGAGTTGTTTTTCCAAATTGCTGATCTGTGAAGGGGAAAGCTCACAGTCGAAAATCACCACATCTGCGCCTTCGGATTCGACCAGCATCAAGACCTCTTGGACCTTGCCTTTGCCGATATAGGTGGCGGAATCGGGATGTTGGCGGCCCTGGGTACAGTTGCCCAGGGTCTCAATGCCTGCTGTGTCTGCCAGAGAGGCCAATTCATCGAGGGAATAGTCAAGTTCCCAGTCGGGGGTATCCGGCAATTGGACGCCCACCAAAATGGCTCTTGCTACGGGTAATTGGGTATCAAACACTGAAAATGACCTGTCTGCGCGTATTCTTGTCTATTCTAACACTCTCAACAAAGTCGGTGTAAGAGCAAGGGCCGACTTTGCGGACGCTAAGATTTGCAAAGATTAAATCTCCGTTATTTTTCTAAACATGCCCATGCATCCAGCTTAACAGCTTGTCGAATAAATGTTATGTTGTTTATCCTCAGCGAAAACGAGCTGTCATGCTTTCTTTGTCGCCTTTTTTTTTACTTATTTTATTTGATGGAAGGTAATTCTGATTATGAAAAATACTTTATTTGGTCTGCGTGTTGTTCTGATTGCGGGTGCTGTGATGATGATGGGTGCCACTTCTGTATTGAGTGCTCCCCAGCAAGCAGTGAAACCTGCCGGTTCTGAAGTGGTCAAACCTGTGCAAAACAAAGCCCTGGATTTCACTTTGACCAATGCCACAGGTTATGAAATCACCGGATTGTACCTCAGCCCAACCGGCACTGATTCTTGGGGCGCGAGCATTCTTCCTGGCGCCTTTAATGATGGCGATACCCTTCAGATTTCTTTTTCGCCTGATGCTGAAGCCGCTGAATGGGACATGCGCGCCGATTGGACCAAAGGTGAAGGGTATGTCTATTGGATGGGACTGCCTCTGGATCAGATTAACTCCCTGACCCTCAAATACGACGAAGCCTCAGACAAAACCACCGCTGTCGCCGAGTAAATTCGCCCTTACCCTGGGTGATGCCATCTTTTAAGACCTCTGATTTTCAGAGGTCTTTTCATTTTTTGTTTCCGCCGATGATTCAAAAGCCAATTTTGTTGACAATTTGTTTTTTGAGTTGACAAGAAGTAAACTTATCTGCTAGACTGAATTTATAACAAAAACAAAGTCTAAGACTTTAAAGGGTTGTAAAAATTTTGTTTTTGCTTATTTTTAACTAATTTAAATATAAAGAGGATGAATCGTTCTATGAAAAATGCTTTGCTAGGCTTACGTGTTTTTTTGGTTGCAGGTGCTGTGATGATGATGGGTGCCACTTCTGTGTTGAGTGCTCCCCAGCAAGCAGTGAAACCTGCCGGTTCTGAAGTGGTCAAACCTGTGCAAAACAAAGCCCTGGATTTCACTTTGACCAATGCCACAGGTTATGAAATCACCGGATTGTACCTCAGCCCAACCGGCACTGATTCTTGGGGCGCGAGCATTCTTCCTGGCGCCTTTAATGATGGCGATACCCTTCAGATTTCTTTTTCGCCTGATGCCGAAGCCGCTGAATGGGACATGCGCGCCGATTGGACCAAAGGTGAAGGGTATGTCTATTGGATGGGACTGCCTCTGGATCAGATCAACTCCCTGACCCTCAAATACGACGAAGCCTCAGACAAAACCACCGCTGTCGCCGAGTAAATTCGCCCTTACCTTGGGTGATGTGATTATTTAAGGCCCCTGTTTTCAGGGGCCTTATTTTAAAACGTTGCTTGACTTAACAGGCTTTCGAATCAATGTTATCTTGCTTATCTTGGTTATCACCTTTAAGGGCCCTATTTTATTCTTATTTAAGAGAAAGAAGGATTAAAAGTATATGAAAAAGACCTTATCAAGTGTGCGTATTTTCTTGCTGGCAGGTGCTCTGCTGCTGTTGGGCACAAATGCCGTTATCAGTGCCCCTGAAAAGGCTGTTCAGCCTGATTCGGGTGTGGTTAAACCAGTTCAAAACAAAAACCTCGATTTTAAATTGGTCAATGCCACTGGTTATGATATTCAATCGGTGTATATGAGTCCTTCTGATACCGATTCTTGGGGTGACAATATTCTCTCCGATATTCTCTATGACACCTATTCTGTGAATATTCAATTTTCGCCCGATGCAGAGTCTGTTGAGTGGGATTTGCGCGCCGATTGGGTGATGGAAGAGGGAGCCAAACAAGAATATGTGTATTGGAATGGTCTGCGCCTGGATGAGATCAATAAATTGACCCTCAAATACAATCCCAAAACCGATAAAACTTCAGCCAAGATCGAATAAGTGGTGGCGCCGAAAGGCGTTTCCGCTGAATTTAAAAGCCCGGAATGATACCGGGCTTTGTTCATTTTTTGTCCCTTTATAAGGAGCTGAATTTTATTTTTGTTTACAACAAGTATTCTTGTTGACATATTGTAAACATGTTTGCTAGACTCAAATTATTCTTACCAATGGAGAAATATCACCATGCACGTCTTACTCAAATCTGCTCTGACCCTCTCACTGACCTTGGGGCTCACTTCCTGTGCCTTTTCGGGAGCTGGTTTGCCGTCTGGTCAGATCTCTCCCACGCTTCAGAGCGCTTCTCAAAAGGGCTTTTTCAGTTCTGCGCTGATCAAACGTCCGCTTTTCTTGAGACAGGAAAACGGTCAAAATGTGCCTGTTGCCTATTTGCCTTCGGGCCAAGAATCAGATTTTAGTGTCAAACAAATGGCGATGACCAAACCGGCGATTGCGCCCGGTTATTATTACGGCGGCCATGATTTTAACCAATATGCCATTCAATTTGCCGAAGAAAATATCTATCCATCAGCCAAAGGCAATAGCTTGCTGGAAGTGTACAACCAAAGTATTTTGCCTCTGCTCAAAGAGTGGGACAGCTCCGCCCGTTTGATTGAAAGTCGGGCCCAGATCAATGCCCAAGAGCCCGAATACATTCAATTGCCTGGCCGCAGTGGTGAACCCATGAAGGTTTTGCCCAATTATGTCTTCCGTTTTGCCTCCAGCCCGCTCAAACAAACCTTAAATATCTACGTACTCAGCAATGAAATTCGGGTGCACCGCATGGTTTGGGGCGAAGCCCAAATTGAGATCAACCGGGTCAAGATCGACAGCGATCAGGCCCTCGACATTGCCCGCAAAGCCTTTGTTAATCGCCAGAGCAAACCCGGTTATCCGGTTTATCCGGCAGCCGAAGAATTGCAGCGGCCCGGTATGGAGGTGATTTATGAGTTGCCCGAAAAGCTGACTTGGCAAATGCATCTCAACCAACAAGAGGGCAAAAAGCTGCGTTATTTCCTCAATTTTTATTGGAACCGATCGGGCAGTGTTGTGGCAATACCTGGGCAGCCTGTGCCAATGCCCGTGCCGATGCCCGCGATTGCAACAGATATGAAGGTCAGCCAAGTCTCTGCCAGCAGTGGCGGAGCGGCTCCAGATATTGCCATCGCCCCCATCTCTGCGCGTGCTCCGTATATGCCTGAACAGATCACCCTGTCGGGCTCAATTGAAATCGATGCCGAGTCTGGCGCGATTCTCTCTCTCAATCGCCCCGTCAATTACCAGGTTTATCCTGGGGCTGTGAGTGGGGGCAGCTCAGAAGCTTCAGTGGGCTCAGCCGGTGTTGCTGTGGCCACGCCAGCGATTGCTCCCGCCCCTGTGAAACAATAAATAGGAGAATTGAAACCATGAAATTTAGAACTTTACTTCCTCTCTCTCTGGCTTTGGCTCTGAGTGCTTGCACTTCTGGGCAAATCAATTCTATTTTGCCAAAACCCTCCGCCAGTGCGTCTCCGACCTCGGGCACACAAACGGGCAAATCTGTTTTTTCCAATGCCCTGTCTAAGCGGCTTTTGCCGCTGAATACAGCCGCCCAGTCGGGCACGGCGGGAGGGCAACAAGATGCCAGCCAACCCGCGGCAGCCCCGGCCCCTCAATTGGGCCGTCCGGCCACTGCTGAAAGCAGTTCTGCCAATAAAATTGCCGCACCGATGGTGGGTGATGTGGCCACGGGAGCTTCAGCGCGTATGAGTATGCCTTGGTTTGGCGGCGGCGAGTTTAATCAATATGTGATTCAATTTGCCGAAGAAAATATTTTTCCGGCCAATCAGGCCAGCACCCTGCTGAAAGCGTATGAGCAGACCGTGAAACCCATTCTGGCGGAGTGGGACAGTGCCGCCCGTTTGGTCGAAAGCCGCGCCAATTTGGGGCTCGATGGCAACAGTGCCTTCATTGAATATATTTCTCTGCCCGGGGCCGATGGCAAAGCCGAACAATTGCAGCCGGATTATGTCTTCCGTTTTGCCTCTTCTGCGCGCAAAGAGACCCTGAATGTCTATTTGCTCAAAAAAGAAACCCGTGTGCACCGTTTGGTGTGGGGTGAACCCACGATTGATCTGAGCAAGGTGAAAATTGACAGTTCACGGGCCCAAGAGATTGCCACAAAGGCTTTTACCAGCCGCAGCAGCAATCCCGGTTACCCTGTTTACCCCGAATCCCTTGAACAGCAGCCCAATCTGCAAATTGCCTATGAAGTCCCTGCCAATGCCACTTGGCAGATTCAACTCAACCAACAGGGCCAAGATCAAAACCGCTATTTTGTTAGCGTCAGCTTTGATTTAAAAATGCCAGCCCAGCCTTCGCCCATGCCTTCGTCCCAGGTCAAAGAGCCCGCGCTGGATCCCAATGGTACCCGCTGTTTTCAAGTGATGCCGACATATCCCGAGCAGTCACGGGTCTGGGGTTCGGCTGAACTCGATGCGGCCAGTGGTGAGATCAAAAGTCTCAGCCGTCCCACCCTCTATTTGCCAATGTACGATGCCGCCATGCGCTGCGAGGGGCCCCTGCCGGTAGAGCCGCCCAAGCAAATAGATCCCCCCAAACCGATTGAACCGCAGCCCATGCCTGCTGAAACCGCTGTACCTGGGCAAACCACCACTTCGTCTACACAGACACAGGTCAGCAAAGGTTAAATTTGTCCAGAAAGGAGGATTCCTTGTGCCAAAAGGGAAACAAAATGAAGGTCTTCAGAGTCCTTTTAGCAGACGCCTATCCGTTCTGCGCAAAGAAAAAGGACTCAATATGGAGAAACTGGCCCAGTCCATTGCCGTTTCTAAGTCGTATATCTCACTCTTAGAGGCCGGTGAACGCCAGCCCTCACGTGAGGTGGTGCTCAAATTGGCTGAGGTACTTTTTCCTGGGGGAAATGGCAATGCCCGGGATGAGCTTTTGATTCTGGCTGGCTTTGCGCCGGTAAATAGCGACGCTGCTGCGGCTTATCGGGATGCTGTCGCCACTTATGAGCAAAGTCTGAGCCAGCGCCCCGAAGATTTTTCCACCTATTTGCGTTTGGTCTATGCCCTGATCAAAGCCGGTCGCACAGCCCAAGCGCAAGAAAAGATCCAACAGGGATTGATGCTTTTTTCTGAAGGGGTACAATTGCAATCTTTGCTCTCAACCTTGGAGCTGAGTCGGGGCAATTTTGACGCCGCATTGCTCAATCAAGAGACCGCTCTGCGCAGCTATGAAATGCATCCGGCTCAGGCCCAATTGGATATCCGCGCGGCAGATTTTCATTTTAATCTGGGCGCTGTTTATTTTTTGCGGGGCTATGATGCTTTGGGTCGCTTTCTGGCTGAAAAAGACGAAGCCGACCGCAAAGCCGCTTTGGCAGACTTTGCGCTGGCTGCAGCCAAGTTTGAACGGGCGATGGAAATGGTGCCCGATGATGTGTTTATTTGCGATGAGTATGCCCGTTTAAGTTTTAATCAGGCTTTTTTGATGGACACCGAAACCAGCCAAGTCTATTGGGAGCGCACCATTCATTATTTTAAGCGGGTCTTGATTTCACCCCATAAACAGCAATTGGGCCAACAGACCTTGATGGAATCTGGCGCCTTTTTGGCCCATGCTTATACCAAAAGTGGGCGTTTCTCTGAAGCAGAATTGACCTTGGGGCTGCTGGACAGCTTTAATCCCGGCTATTGGTTGGTACATTATATCGATGCCTGCTTTTGTAGTTTGAGTTATGCCCATGATCCCCAAAAGAGTTGGTTAGATCGGGGTTTAAAAGCGCTGCAATCGGCTTTTGAGGCCAATTCGGGCAATAACCCTGCCCGTGCTGAGGCGCGCCACGACCCAGATTTAAATCATTTGAAACAGGCCCGCAAGCGGGACTTTGCCCGGATACTCAACCAAGGAGAAGAAGTATGAAATTCAGATCTATCTTGACCCTCAGCTTTATTGCATTGACGTTGGGTGTTGCGGGCTGTCAGCAGGCACCTCCTTTGGCCAATGCCCCCGGCACGGGCAGTGTGCAATTGGGTTCTAACTCCATCACCCCTCCGCCCAAAGGGCCGCTGCCAACACGTGCAAGAGATTCGTTCTTGCAACCTGTCGCTGAAAACACGGCCATCAGCGTGGGAGCACCCCTTCCCGCTGGTAAAAATGCGATTTTGCCGCCCAATGCGCCCCAGCCTTTGCCTGCCTCTGGTCAATCTGGTGGTGGTGGTGGTGGTGGTGGTGGTGGCTCTGCCACAGGCGCGAATGACAGCACACTCACCACGCCCGTGCTGACGACACAGCCTGTTGAACCGACCCCCACACCTGTAAGTACCCCCACCGCTGAGCCTTCGGTTCAGCCCACCTCTGAACCAGAGAAGAAGACCACGGATTATTTTTACTTTTCGTATGATGACTCTGCCAGTACCGCTGGGGTGGAACTGACAAAATATGCGCTCAAGCAGGGGTTTGCTCCCAATGTCAGTTGGGCCCGGCCCTGGGAATTTTTGAATTATGAGTCGTTTGTCAAACAGGGGCAAGAATCCACGGGGCTGTTTAAAGTTTCGATGGGTCTCTGGCAACATGGCAGTGCTGAAGGCCAAGAGACAGGCAATACCTATGACTTGGGTGTGCATGTCTCAGCGCCAGAGCTGGACGCTCAGCAGCGCCAAAACTTGGCTTTGACCTTGGTCGTCGATGTCTCGGGCTCCATGAACGAGCAGACCCCGGTGGTGACGGATGACGGCCGCGCGCCCAGCTTGCTGGATGTGGCCAAAGCCGGTCTCGAAAGCTTGGCTGGCAGTCTCAAACCTGGTGACGTGGTCAATCTGGTGACCTTTTCGACCTCTGCGGTGGTGGCCCTTGAAAACTTCACCTATGAAGGGGATGCCAGCAAATACCTGAATGTGGTGCGCAGCTTGCAAACCCAGGGCGGCACCAATTTAGATGCGGGGATTCGCACCGCTTATGCCCTGGCGCAAAAGTCCTATCAGCCCGGCAAAATCAACCGGGTCTTGATGTTGACCGATGCCTTTGCCAATATCGGTCAAGTGGACTCTGCGGTGATTGCCCAAAACACCCGTATCAACAACGCTGAAGGCATTTATTTCTCGGGGCTGGGTTTTGGTCAGAACTTTAATGAGGCCTTTCTCAATAAGTTGACCGAAGCCGGTCGGGGCGCTTATTTCTCTGTGATTACGCGCAATGATGCTGAGCGGGCTTTTAAAGAGCGTTTTATGGCCCTGATGACCGTGGCTGCCCGCGATGTGCAGTTCCGCCTGGATTATCCAATTGCACTGAAACATGCCATGTCTGCGGCGGAGCAATTGTCCAAGGTGCAGAGTGAGGTGCAGCCCACCAATTTCTCTTACAATACCTCGCAGTATTTCTGGGAGCGGTTTCAGGCCGGAGACGATCCGACCTTGCTCGATCAAAGCCTGACCCTGACGATCATGTACAAAGATCCCCAGACAGGGGTGGCCAAAGAAGAGGTGTTTAAACGGACCCTCAAAGAGATCTTGGGCAAAGATCTGAACAATATCAAAGATGCCCGCATGATCACGCTCTTGACCAGTTTGATCAAAAAAGAGCTGACCCCCGAAGCTGCCAAACAGGAACTCAACAAAGATTTGGGAGACTATGCCAGTGCGCTTTCGACGGAGTACCGCAAGCTGATTGAAAGCTTCTTTAAGCTCTCAAATACACCCTGATTCTGATTGTTTTTTAGCTGCTGATGATTGGGCGGGGCCACTAAGGGTCCCGCTTTTTAACGCCTGCTTTTAGCGGTTAAAATTGCGCAATAAATGCTGCATGGCCAACATTTCGTTGCCCTGCTGAACAAATTGTTGCAGAGCTGGAAAGTGTTGCAAGGCCTGTAACATGTCCATTGAGAGCAATTCACCTTGATCGGTAAAGTTGGCGACGATGCCAGGGATCACTTCGCGTTTGTTCATTTGCACCTCACCGGGTTTGGGGGTGCGGAATTCGGTGGTGAGGGTATTGGCCACAGCGTCAAAACTCAGCCGGGGTTGGTAGTCTTCGCTGCGGGTGCCTGGGGTGTCTTCTTGACTTAGTTTGATTGTGCCTTCAATGGCCAAAAGAATTTCTTTGGGGATATCCTGGGCATTTTTGATCACCTCTTGCACGAGTTCGCCAATAAAGTTTTTGAGTTCGGGCTGGTGGCGGGATGCTTCGCGGATTTCGATCCGCTCCAGATTGTTGCGTTCGTCCCAGTCCATCCAGACGCCAGGCATGACTTCTTTGCGGTTGCGCTGAATTTTGCCCGTGGGTTTTTTGCGCGCGGGCTGAAACTGAATACCGAGCTGATCGGTGCGGGAGTCGTAGAAAAACTTCATGTGGCGCAAAACCTCGCGTCTTGGCGATACGTGCCAGAGTTAAAAACAAACATGTTTATTTTACCAGCTTTTGAAACTCAGGCAGCTTGCGCAGAAAGACCAGTGCCGCTTCGTTGCGAGCGGCCCGTTTGAGGTCTGGGTTGTGTTGAATGGCCAGAGCAAGAGCCGCCAAGGCTTTGGCTGCGTCTTTTTTCTGGGCGTAGAGACTGGCCAGGAGATAATGGGTGGAGGCGTCTTCGGGGGTTAAACTGACCACCGCCTGAAAGTCGAGAATGGCCGCATCGAGCTGATTGAGCCAATAGTGGCAATCCCCCCGGTAATAGAGGGCATCGGCGTCTTTGCCATTGTCTTTGATGACCTGGCTAAAATCGAGAATGGCGTTGGGGAAGTCTTTTTTATTGTAATAGGTCAAGCCCCGGTTGAAATAGGCATTGATGTATCTGGGATCAATGGCCAAGGCGCGATTGAAATCATTGAGTGCTTTTTCGTAGTCTTTGCGCACATCGTTATAAATATAGCCCCGATTGTGGTAGGCCTCGACATAATTGGGATTGCGCTCAATCGCTTGGCTGTAATATTGCAGGGCTTTTTCGTAATTTTTGCGGTAGGCGTAAATCAGGCCCAGATTATAATAGGCCACAGCGTAATTGGGGGCCAGTTTGATGGCTTTTTCGAAGTCTTGCAGAGCTTTGTCGTATTCTTTGAGGTCCAAATAGCTGATACCCCGGTTATTGTAAGCATCGAGGTAGTCTTCCTGGAGCTGCAGGGTTTTGCTGTAATCAGCGACGGCAGCCTCATGTTGACCCAAGCGGTCATGGGCCAAGCCGCGGTTGTACCAAGCCCGTGCATAAATGGGGTTGAGTTGGACCGCTTTGCTAAAATCAGCCACGGCTTTTTCGTATTGCAGCAACAAATCGTTATAGACAAAACCCCGGTTATTATAAGCATCCACCAGCAAATGTTTGGCCTGCAAATCAATCACTTTCGAAAAATCGGCCAGGGCCTGTTCAGGGGCTTTGAGCAATAAATAGGCATTGCCCCGCTCATAAAAGGCCTCTGCATATGAGGGGTAGACGCGCAGGGCTTTGGTAAAGGCTTCCACCGCCTCTTGCGGTTTTTTTGTTTTGAGGGCCTGCAGCCCCTTTTCATAAAAGGCAAAGGCCCGTGCTGATTGAGAATAGCGCTTTCCGTCTCGGCGCAGATCTTCCTGTGCGGATTTAAACTCGCTGAGGGGTTCCGCTGACAGGGCGGGGGCAGAGACAGTGAATGTGGACAAGATCAGGAGAACTGCAATTATTTTCATACATTCCATTATAGATCAGTCATTTAAAGGAGCAAGAGCCCCCTGACTGGATTTGCTCTTTTGCCAATAGACAGCACTGGGATCAATCCGCACCAAAGGCTCGCTGATCTGGTGGGCTTGGCGATAGTCATTAACGGCTTGGCGACAGCCTTCAAAGGCGTAATAATCGTCGATAATCACATAGCCACCTGGCGAAAGACGGGGATAGAGTTCTTTCAGCCCGATCAAGGTGGGATTGTAAAAATCGACGTCCAAACGCAGCAAGGCCAAAGCGTCAATCGGTGCGCTCGGAAGGCTTTGATCTAAAAAACCGGGCAAAAAAACCACCTGCTCATCCAACAAACCGTAGGCCTTAAAATGTTCTGCAACTTGGGCTTGGGAGACACTGAGCTGATTGGTCTTTTCGAGATCAATCTGGGTGTCGGCCAGATCTTCTGCCTGAAAACCGACAAACGAATCTGCGACCCAGACCTTGCGTTGGGTTTCGCCATAGGCTTTGAGCAGGCCACGCATAAAAATGCAGGCCCCGCCGCGCCAAACACCGGCTTCAAGCAGGTCGCCGGGGGTATTTTCGGCCAGAATCTGTTCCAGACAGAATTGCAAATTGTCCAAGCGCTTGAGCCCAATCATGGTATGGGCCTGTTGCGGAAAAAGTAGCCCATTGGCTTTATAATCGGCGTAGGTTGATAGCGTGTGTTTGCGACCGGTGCGGGTGTCGGCCCAAGTCAATGGTGGGTATTTTTCGTGGGGGGTGGCGCTGGGATCATAAATAAAATCCCCAAGCACTTTCTTGAGGAGATCAAGATAGAGTTGGCGAACTTCATAAAGGGATTCTTGCATAAACTCAGCATACAGCGAGAATTTAAGTCTGGCTGTATGCTACCACACAAGGGCTTTTGACGTTAATTGACCGAGCCTGAAATCGGGCCCGCTGTGGCAAGTGTCGTGCCGCTGGAATTCAGGATTTTGGCGTAAACGTTATAGTTGGCACGGGTATTGGTACTGCCCCAGGTGGCCTCCCAGGTATTGCCACTGGGATTGGTCGCTGTAAGGGTAGAGATGACGCCACCTGACGTATCTTGAATCTCAAAACGGACCGTTCCACCCGTTGGGACTCCTGTTGCAGTGGCACTCAAACTCAGGCTTCCGCCGTCCCTTCTGCGGGCAATGGTCCAGCCAGCGTTGGGGGCTGTGATTGAGATGGCGGGGGCAACCACAGCAAAGCTGGCAGGGCTGGAATTCAGCAGAAGATTGTTGTTGATATCCAACGCACGGGCATTCACGGTGTAATTGCCTGCAGAAGCGCCACTCCAAGTGGCGGTAAAGCTCCCATCCATCTGGCGAACGCCTGTTGCCACCGTATTGCCTCCACCATCGACGAAAGTGACATTCATGCCACTCAAAATTTTATCGGGAGTGGCCTTCAGCGCAATGCTGTCTCCAAAGGTGAAGCTGCTGCCATTGCTGGGGCTGTTAAGAACCTGGGAGGTCGGCGGAGCCGGGGGCTGGGTACTGGTCAGAGACATTTCCAGACGATCCAAGAGCAGAGAGCCCGTTTCGCTAGCTCCCAAGCTGAGAATCGGCACAATCTTAGCGTAGGTTGCCCCACTGGGAATGGCTCCCCGGTCAATATTCAGCCAGCGCCATTGCTTGGCAGTGACTTTGGTGGCATTGAGAGTTCCGATTTTTTGGTCTGTACTGTTGAAGAAATCAATCAGCAGGGAAGCTTCACTGGTCGAATCTGTAAAGGTGCTAGCTGTAAACAGCTTGGCACTGATGCTGTCAGAGCTGGTATAGCTGGGTAAATTTACCCGTTTAACCAATCCGCCATAACCAGATGCGGCATTGGGGTTGGCGGCTGTGACGGCCAAATCTCCGGGGGTGGTCGGCCAATTGGCGACTGTATAGAGATCATAACTGCCAAACTGCTCATCCATACCGGCAGGGAAATTGGTGCCATAAGTGGCATGGGTAGTGCTGGTATCAAAGGGCTCGTTTAAGAGCGTGCTTTGGGTATAGTAATTCTGGGGGATAAATTCCAGCGAGGCTTTTTCAAAGGTTACGGAAGAGGCTTCATTTTCACCCAAATAGGCCATGCCAATCACAGTGGCTTCGGTTGCGCACGAAGGAATCAAGGCCTCGACATAGAGCTCACCCCCACTGGCCTTATCACCACGAATCGTGCTGCTGACAGCGACTGTTTCGGAGGGGTCGTCAAAGGTAATCATCAGGGTGGTATCGCTGGCTTGATCCGAAAAGGTGGGGGCTACTTTCAGTTTGGCGATCAGCTTATCACCCGCCTTGTATTTGAGCGGAACCTTACGCGAAATGGCGGTTTCGAGCATATTGGGGCGAGGATCGCCCGGGGTGTTGGCATATTCCCCTGGAATATTGCGCAAACTCATTTGCTGACCAGGCCCAGGATTCCAAGGCGAAACACCTTTGCCCACAGGGTAATAATCTGCGTTCCACTGGAGCCAGCCACTGCTGGTATCGGGGCTGGTTTCACCTGCCAGATTGGCAAAATTGGCAGACGTGGTGGAAAAATCATCATTGAAGAGCAGGGTGGGGTAGTCAGGGCGGCCTGCGGTCATGACAGGACAGGCGTTGACCGTACCAGATGTAAGATCATGTGCGGGTGTACCAGCAAGGGTCGATCTGAATACCGCCGTAGGTGAAGTTGCATAATTGGTTATCTCATAGATGTCTGAATAACCAAGGGACAATCCACTGGTTGTGAGCAGAAGACGATCATCTGATGTAAAACCCAAACCACTTATACTGGCTGGCAATGAGGTGAAGTTGCCCACCAGAGTTGCGCTTTTAGCTGTCATATCGATTTTATAAAGCTCTGTACCCGAGGCCATATACATCGTTCCTGCAGCATTAAAAGCCAAATCCCCGCCCCCACCTGTGGGCCAATTGCTGATTGGAATTTGCATTATTTGGGCAGTGCTTTTGTCAATTAAAAACAAACCATCACCATTGGCCGTGTAGAGATAACCATCTAAAGAAAAACCCAAACGAACAGAGCTATTCACAAGTGGAACATTACCAATTTTGGTATGAGAATTGCTAACGCGATTGTATTTATACAAACTATAAGGCGCGCTATCACGGGTATAATAAATTTCGTTGCTGATTGGATCCCGTGCCAAGCCATACATATTGATACTTTCCATGGCATCGGTCAAATAAGTAGCCGCATATGAACTTTGATTAATTTCAAATAATTGTCGGGTATTCAAAGATGCATACATACGTGGCGTGAGGTCACGTTTGGCCAGAATACTAAACTCTTGCTTGAGAGATTGAACTGAGAACTGGCTCCCTTTGCCCAAGCGCAAAGCCTCTAAAAAAGCCGGGGTTTGCATATGCTGGCGGGCGTATTTGACCATATTCTGATTGCGGGGCGAAAGCCCAAAGCGGTTTAAATCAGCGGAAACAGGTAGACTGAGGGCTGGGGCTTGTGAAAGGCTGGGTGTTTGTGCTGAAATACCTGGAGAAACTTGGCTTGAGCAGGCTGAAACAGCAAAAATAAGGGCAACAGAGAACCCTTGGGCCCAAGTTTGGGCCCGCATCATTTTTTCTCGATTTTTCATATTACAGTCCTTTCTTTAACCCACCAGAGGGAGATCTGGCGACGGTTGGGGCGCTATTTTTGCGCGAGGCACTCTCTTTGATGGCACAAAGCCTCTGGAAGCGCGGCTTACTGAGAGCAAAAGATTCAGATAGCGACGGGCAATATTTTCTGCTGAGTTGACTTTGGCGATATTGAGATTATGCCGTCCCATTTTTGCCAAGTCAAGTTTGTCTAGAATGACCTCTTCAAAGCGACGTTCAAAATTTTCAGCATTTTGGTGATGATAAAAGATTATTTCTGCACCTTCATGATCTGCAACCAGGCGGAAATCTCCAAAATCCGGCGCTATTACTGGCTTTCCTTGAGAAAGAGCGAGATGCAAGGGGCCGGAACTACCAGCGGTTGCTTCATAGCTCAGAATCAGCGCTTTGGTATTGCGAATTAAAATGGGCAAGGCCTCGTCTTCAATCCAGCCCAGAAAGCTGACATTTTCCAAATGGCTGTAGCGGGCCTGAACGGATTCCAGATAGCCGGGTGCATTGGGGTGATCGGCTCCCCCAATCACAAGCTCAATATGAGGGTATTTTTTGCTGAGTTTTTCAAAGTTTTCGAGTAAAAATTCCAGACGCTTATAGGTTCCGAATTTACCAAAGGTCAGGAACGTATTCCGCTTTTGCACCAGCGGCACCCGTGCGGGTTCGACATAGGACCCCAAGGGCATGATTTCAACATTCCTGGCGCCATAGCGGCTTTCGAGAATATCTTTATAGCGCTCAAGGGTAACGACCAGACGATGGGATTGCAGCAGCAGACGGGTAGCCACGGCCCCCCCCGTTTGAATCAGCCAGCGATCCAGGGCATTGCGTGTGAAATAGGGTTGAGCCAGATCCATGGCATCGGGCAGGTTATGTAGTAGAGTAACCACTTTAAAACCCATCAGGCGAGCAAGGAAAGGAATCATCAACCCCAGCATGGCAGGGATTTTTTGACCTCCAAAGGTGGCGAACTGCAGGTTGAATAAAACCACTTCAGGTTTAATTTCCCAAAGTTTGCGCAAAATAACCAGGGGGTTTTGCCAATCGTTGAAGCGCCAGCAGCGATCAACATTTAAGCGGGAATGCTGGATTTCAGGGAGAACGGACCCCGATTCCTGTTGGTCGGCCAGAACATGTAAGTGGAGTTCCTCAGAAGAATTCAAAAGCCCTTCGGCCAGAAAACGACCATACTCGCTCAATGATGTGTTGACAGGCGGCAGAGTGCTGACTAAAACTGTGCGAAATCCATCTGGCACTTTCATTTTTATTCCTCCAGAACCTTATCGTCCTTGATCTGTTCTGTTTTTCTAAATCTGACAAAATCTGGATAAAAACCAAGAAACTACTTTGTCACGATAGAAGCATTTCCTAATAATTTGATCCTAACACTCTAATATTAAAAAGATCTATAGCCTAAAAGCGAGAAATGATCAAATTTTACACTATTATTACAATTATTACTATTGATAATTTTTGTATATATAGACGTTATATGGGTGTTGTATACGTTTGGCGCAAACGTCGTTTTCATTCGACATTGTGTTGACAATTCAAACATTAATGGGAAATTCGCGCGGGGCTGTTTCTTTGAATATCCGGATGCAAAGCTGGTTCAATCAAGCGGCGCGCTTTTTCCAATTCTCGAATTGCGCCCGAAGCATCCCCTGTTTTTTCAAGGCAATGGGCTGCAGCACGATGCAGAAACAAGGCATTGCCTTGGCCTTTTTTGAGGCCCGTATACGCCAGATTTAAGCTCCATTCATAGGCTTGGACTTGAATACCCAGTTCAATCAGACTTTGCAAAGCCGGTGGATCTTGAAGGCTTTGTTTTTCAAGATCTGCTTTTTCTGTGGGAGGCAGCAGATTTAAGCGTTGAAGAGCGCTGAGATAGTTGCGCAAATGCGCTTTGTTTTGCGGAGCGCTTTTGCGTAAATTGGCATACAGGTTGCGGGCTTGAGTTACCCGTCCCGAGTTCAGATAGGCATAGGCCAGGGCTTGTTGAATACTGGGGCTGTGGTCTCCAGCTTGATAAAGGGTTTCAAAATGCTGACAGGCCTGCTGAAAATGGCCCAAATCCAGACTGAGAAAGGCCAGTTCGCGGCGGGCATTTTTGTCCTGGGGAGCTTGGGCAAGATAGGTTTTGTACAAATTTTCAGCTGTTATCATTCGCCCAGTTTGACGCGCGAGATAGGCCAGGGTGCGTGTGAGCTTGGCATCATGTCCTGTTCTTGACTTTACCTGCAAAAGGGCTTGATAGGCTTGTTCGTATTGATGGGTACTCAATGCCAACTCCCCTGCGAGATACCAGGAATTGGAATTGCCGGTCAGACGTGCATGGCGGAGATAAAGCACCAAAGCTTCTTGAGAGCGTCCCAAGCGTTTGAGGAGATCAGCACTGCTGGCCAATTCATTCGGACAGGTCTCGGGGCAAACTTGCAGAACTTTTTGAAACACCTGTAGGGCTTCTTTATATTGACCATTCGCCAGCAGCAAATAGCCCAATTCTCGCTCAATCTGAAAATCGCTCAGATTATTCAAATAAAAACGGTAAGCAGCAATGGCTTCTTTAAGCTGCTTTAGGCGTTTGTGTAAAAATCCTTTTTCTTTCCAGAGTAAAATGTCTTTAGGGTTTTGTTTTTGTAAGAGACTCAACCATTTCAGGGCCGCATGCGCGGAGCCATGATCGCGTTCGAGATAAAAGAGTTTGCGATTAACTTCCAGGCTGGGTTGTTTTTGCCAAATACTTTTTAAAAGGTACAGGGCTTCTTGGTAATGTCCATTGCTTTCAAGTAAGTGCGCTTTTAAAAGCGAGAGCTTGAGATGAAAGGACAAGTCCTTTTCATATTCTGAAATTATTTGAAGTGATTTTTTGATTTGGCCTGCGTTTAAAAAGGCCTCTGCAATTTTATAAAGTCGTTCAGCTTGACGGAGCTTGGGGGTTTGTTCCTGTAAAAGTAAGTGAGCAAGAGGTTCTGCTTGCTGGGGCGTTTGGGTTTGCAGTTCCAGCTCAAATCGGGCCCAGAGAACCTGTTCACGTTGTTGGGGGTTCAGGGTGTGTTTAAAACGTTCCCAGAGCCTGAAGTATTTCTCGCGTGCGGCCTCAGGTTGGCCCAGGCTCGCATAGCGAAAGGCTTCATCCATATTCAGAACAGGATCGGTCATGGCTTGAAAATGGCCTGCTAAAAACAGGTGTTGGGGTGGTTGGGCGTGTGGCCAGGGCAAAGAAACGCTTCTCTTTTCAAGAGGCAAGAGGGCGCGCTCAAGTAAAAAATAACCATTTTCCTGTGTTAGATGGGTTTCAAGGGTATAGGTAATCACAGGAAAAAGAGCCCTCTCTACATGGGGATTCCAAACTTCCAGATTGAGGTTTTTTGCATTTTGTTGGCGATAGCTTACCTTGAGATGCAAAGGAGGCTCATGTGCCTCTACCAGGCTGGAGGGGTTATAAGCTGCTTCAATCCAACTCTCTGCAATGGGCTTTTTCACCTCTGGAATATAACCTTCTGCACTCTCTCCAGGCGCAAGATAGCGCAAAGAAAGAAAGAGCGGAAGAGGAGGCGCTTGGATTGAGAGCGGATTTTGATTCAGTCGTAAGGCTTGAATATCCAGTCTTTGGGAACTGATATTCTGCACTTGATAATGCAGCAGACCTTGATCAGAAGTCCCAAGAGAAGGGAGCCATTGTGTTTTCAATTTGAGTGCGGGCGTAATTTTCTGCCGCAAAGAAAGCGTGTTGTCTGGGTTTAATTGCCCGCTGTGATTTTCGGGGAGACCCTGCGGGGGGAGCAATTCTTTCAAACGCCATTCACCCTGCTCAGATTGAAAATCGATGGTTTGCAAAAAAACAGAAGGGCCCAAGGAGGTCATAAACTCCAGTTTTACTTGGGCTATCTGTTGTTGGGGATTGCGGATATTCAAACTTAAAATCTGAAGTTTTTCCAGATGCGCGAAATGAGAATTGAGAATACTTTCTTCTGTTCGATAGCGAATATAGCTGTCTGGAAAGCGTTTTAGGCTTTCTGAAAAAAGGGCTATGATTTTTGAAGGGGTGCGGTCGTTATAATAGGTTTCAAAGAAAAACCGGATCCAGTCTTTGGGCTTTTGCGGTGTTATCGAAGATGTTTTTAGGTCTGAAGCACTTTGCAAAACGTTTTCTAAAACCTTTTCGTTGATATCCAGCGTATGTACCTGAAAGTAGATCTGACTGAGTAGAAAACTTGTGCGTTCGCTGTGATCGTCACGCAAAATGCCCGGATAGAGAGTTCCAGCCTGTGTGTGATGGTCATAGGCATGAATGGCAGGATAGGCCAAATCATGGGCTTTGCTGAAATAAAAACCATAACGGTAATGCCAGGCCTGATCGTATTCGATGGAATCAGCAGGCATACTGGGTATTTGCAGTTGGATAAGTGAGTCTTTGAGCCGATCTTTGAGCCGCTTTAAACTGGCATTCAACTGGTTTGGCTTCAGGGAGCCGCTCAAAAGATAGAGATCGGGTTTGAAATTCGGGTGGGGGGCCTCTACGGGTTTTTCGATCACCAACCCAATAAAAGGGCGCTCCTCGATTCCCCAAAGTTCATGCACGGTTTGCATGGCGCTTTTGAGCCAAAGCTGAGCTGTCTGGGGTGTTTCCTTGGCCGAGGGTTTAAAGTGCAAACCCAAGATTTCAGAGCGATTCCAGCCCAAGCTTTTGAGTTTTTTGAGCCAGTTTATTAATTGTTCAGGTTTTTCTTCCGGGGTTTGCACAAGGGTGAATTCAAGCCGAAAACCTGATTCCTGGCAAAGTTTTTGCGTGGCTTGAAGCGCAGCCCAGCGGGATTCTGAGCTTGAGATTTGAAAACGCAGCGAGGTGGCCTGTAAAAGGTGTTTCAAGCGTGGCAAGTCAAGTTGCAGGGGGGTGAGTTGAAAGTCAAAGAAACGATCCGCGGCAGGATAAATCACGGGTCGGCCATTGTACTGCCATGTGTCTCCGCGTTTGATTTCCCCACGGTCTTGAACCAATAAAACAGGATTATCAGGGGGGTTGGGTGTTTGCTGGGGCGAGCGCAAGCGCAAGAGAAAAAAGAGCAACAGGCCCATTAGCAGAGCGAAGCCTATGAAGAGTCCCTGGCGTTTAGAGAGTTTCATGAAACAGACGTTTTTCGCGCTTTTTTGAGTTGTAATAACAGCAGCCAGGTGAAAGCACCGAGCGGTAAGATTCCCCAGAGCAGTCGCAGATTCAAGGGGGCTGGATTGAGGCTGGGAGCGGGCTGATCTGAAATGGGATGTGAAGGCGTCCAGACCTGAATTTTTCCATCCAGGGTTTCTTTGGGAATCCAGCCTGCGGTTTCTAAAGCCAAATCATAGAAATGATCTAAAACCAAGATATAGCGCAAGTGGTATTTTTCAGGGGCTGTCAAAATTTGGGTTAAAACGTTCATGGCCACAGGACCGTAGTATTTAGATTCATCGAGCATACCCATGGCAACTTGATTCATTTCCAGTATGCGTCGACCAAAATAATAGGCGCCATCTAAGGTTTGGGCCTGACTCAGGGCGCTTAAACGCGAAAAATTATGGGCTCCCAGACCCAAACTGGCAAATCGGGTTTTTTTGACTTCTTCTTTGGCTAAAAATGCCAGGGTTTGCTGAAATACCTGAGGAGGAACCTGTCTCCGCCAGAAAGGGGAGGTTAGGTTGACGCTAAACCAAAGGGCATAGAGTCCCCCTGCCAGTATCAGGCTGATACCCGCTAAACGCTTGGCACGTGGAAGCAGAGCCCAGAGTTCGAACAGTAAATAGGCGGCCAGGGGGGTGAGCAATAAACTATTCCACAAACAGAAGCGATCAAAGGTCAAGATATAAAAGAGTCGGGCTGGCAGCCATTGGTTGGGAGGAAAGGCACCCCCTAAACCCAAAAGAAAAAAAACGATAAAAGTGGGCAGAAATTCAATGTGCTTTTTTTTACGAATCATATAACCTAAAAAGACCGGAAAAAAAACAATGAAAGGCCCATAGAGTCCATAAAAAAGATAATAATTTGTTTCTGTGAAGCGCAGCATATTGTTGCGACTGCCATGGGGAATGGGAACCTGTTGAAAGGGATAGTGCTGCAAATACCAGAAAAGCGGCAGCATGAAAACGCCTCCCAGCAGAACTAAGCCTAAAACAAGACCGATCCAGCGCTTAAAAATTGCTTTTTGTGTGTCTCTATTCTGTATCTGAAAAGATTTGAGCATGACTGGTAAGGCGAAAAGGGCCAGTCCGAAGAGATTTGAAAACAGACTGGTACAGACCAAGGGGATAAACAGGAGAAAAACCTTTCCCAGAGCATTTTTTTCCCCTTGTCTAACCCAAATCCAGGCCCAGGGCAAAAGGTGAAAAAGCAAGGCCAGGCTGAGGGTATTGGGATATTGCCCAAAGAGATGCACGGTCATGGCCACTGAGCCTGAAGCCAAACTCAAGAGAGCAGCCAGGGCTGAAACCTCCTGGTTGAACCAAATACGTGAATAACGGTAAATGCCTGTGCAAAGCCCCACCAGCGTCAGCGTTTGAATCAGGCTATAGGCCAGATTCCAGGGAAGAAGAAAGCCTGCCAGAGCCAGCAATTGATGCGCGAAAGGCGGGTAGGAAAACACCGAAAAACCCCCAAACCAACGGGGCTCAATATCATTCCACCAGCTTTCTTGCCAATGGCTGCCGAAAAATAAGTGAATCCAAGCGTCATAACTGCGATCTGGGCTACCCAGGAGTAAGATGGTGCTGTGCAAAAAAAGCAGGACGAAACAGAGCAGAACACACCAGCGGGTGGGTAAAGAGAGTGAGAAAAAATCCTTTTTGAGCGCAGTGAGTCTTGTTTTCATCTGAAGTTTTGGACCCCTGCTTCGAATAATATACTGCCTGAGCTTTGCCCTTCAAACTGAAGATACCGCAGTTGCAAATTGAGAAATACAGGTTTTTCGACAGCCAGAGGCAGTCGCCAGTTCAGGCCCAAACGGGGTGAGAAATAAGATTGTGGAGCTTGAAGCGCTGAGAGATATTTGAATCCTTCCAAACTGGCTTGAAACAAGAGATGATCACTCTGTTTCCAACTTACTCGGTGCTGGCTACCAAACAAAAGATCTTCAATCTCTCCCCCCTTGATGGGGCTGACCTCCCATTGGCCTTGATAGCTCCAGGCACCGGATTCAAAATCAGTTTGCAGACGATTCTGCCATTTCCAAACCGATTGCAAACGCGAAAAGCGATCATAAAAAGCATAATTTTGTGCGCCTAACAGAGCTGAAAAATTCCATTCAGGCCAAGCTTGCCAAGCCAGTTTGAGTCTGCCTTCCCCGTTTAAAAAACTCCCCAGTGAGAGATCGCGGATTTCAGGCAGATTAAAATATGTGCTGGCTTCAAGTTGCAGTGATTCTCCGAGGGTGCTTCCTCCCTGTAAACCCAAGCCCAGATAGCGGGCTGTTGTGCCTAAATTTATCACTTGGTTGAGATCGACTGAGGGCTCAAGAAATTGGTGGCCTTGGTCTTGATACCAGTCTCTGCGCAGGCGGCTGAAGAGCTTGAACGCTTGCCGACCCAACTGTTCCTGCCCTCGCCGATAGTCAAAGTTGGCGCCATTTTGCCAATGCCAGGCCTCTTGATCTGAATCTGTATCCGCTTCCCATTGGTGGTTCAGACTGAGACCTGTTTGCCAGTAGGTTTCATACTTGCCCCGCAGAAAAATCTGATCACTCAGAACCTGAGCATGTGCCTGCCAGCGCTGATTCTCGGGACCCATCCAGCCAGGATCGTGAAGTGCTTGGGTCAGTTTTTCGAGGGCTTGGCTTTGTTCTGGACTCAAGTCTTGAATTGCTTGAATACTGCGCAGAGCTGCGACGGTTTTTCCCTGGGTTCGATAGATCAGGGCTTGCCCCAGTCTGGCTTCAACCGTTGCCTGAGTACTGTTTGCCAAGACCTGATGATAGTTTTCCAGGGCTTTGATAGGCTGGTTATTGGCTCTGTAAAAATGGGCAAGATCGAGCCGCCATCTGTGGTTTTCAGGGGGGGATACCAGTGCTGCCTCTAGAGCCTGACAAGCTTTTGCCCAGTTTTCAAGTGCGGCGTATTCATAGCCGAGTTCGGCCCAAAGTGTTGTGTCTTGGCCTTTTTTCAACCCATTTTCAGCTTGGCGTAAGTATTCTCGTCTTTTTTCCAGTCCAGTTCGATACCTGTCCTCTCCTTGTCGCCAGACAAAGGCTTTTTTAATCAGAAGCATCGGTTCTTGTGTGCTTTGAAAGGGACGTTCTTCGAGAATGTGTGAAGCCTCAGACCAGTTCTGGTATTTTAATAAACCAAACAACAATTCACGAAGCTGCGTTTCTGTGAGCCCTTGGCGTTTTATAAAGCTGTTTGAAAAGGCTTGGCGGGCTTTTTCCTGAAGACCAGCTTCATCTAAAACAGTGGCTTCAAGCAAAGTCAGTTCTGCGTTTTCTGGCATTTCTCTATTGAGCGCCTGTAAATAAGGCAGGGCGCGTTCTGGGCGTTTGAGTTGACGGAATTGGTAAATCAGCGCCAGATAGATTTCGGGTTGATCTTGGGCCGTGATTTCTGCTTGGGCCATGGCTTCCTGTGCTTTTTCTGTGTTTCCGTCTTTGTGCCAGGCCCAGACAAGATCGAGCCAGTTGGAGGTCTCGAGCAGATCCTCAGAGCGCTCCTGCTTCAGATATTGAAAGGCTTTGAGCACCAATTGTGCATTCTCTGATTTGCGACCTTGATAAATCAGACCCTTGAGCAATTCAGGTTGTCCGCCAGGGTAACGTTCCAAGGATTTTTGGAAGGCTATTTGGGCCCCTTCTCGCTTTTGTATTTTGAGCAAAAGCTCTCCTGTTTCAAACAAAAATGCAGAACTGCCAACACTGGGGTCTTCTGCCAATTGCAGGGCCTTGTGGTAATCCCCATGGGTTCGCAGTTCTGCCGCCAAGGCTTGGCGCAGTGTTGGACTGGCCTCTTGGCAGGCCTGAATGGCCATTTGGAAATGTCTGCTCTCTGGGTTTAAGTTTTGGGCTTCGCGCTCTAAAATAGCAAGTTCCAGATGTAGTTCACAATCATTAACTTTGGTTTTGGCCAGTACCAAATAGATTTCTCTGGCCTGTGGTTTTTGACCCATTTGGCGGTAAAGATAAGCCAGGCTTTTCTGCTCTTTAAAAGTCAAAGGGTTTTGTTTTGCCTGTGTGAGGAGAGGCAGAATTTGATCTGCCGAGAGGCCCTGTTGAAATTGGATTTGGGCCAGTTCAAGCCAGAGGTTTCCCTGTTTTGGGTTTTGCGCCAGGCTTTTTCTGATCAAGGCTTCGGCTGCTTGTATTTCTCCACTCTGGTTCAGTCCCCAGATCAGCTCTTTGAGAGAAACGGAATGAGGGGACAGGTGGTTCAGTTTGAGGAAATAAGCAGCGGCTTGTTTCTTTTGACCTGCAGCCAGAGCGGTTTGGCCTGCCTGTAAAAGCGTTTCGGGATGATGGGGGCTTAAATGCAAGGCTGAGCTGTAAAGCGCTTGGGCTTTGGGCCAGTCTTTGGGCCAGTCTTTGAGCTGTCTGTATTCATAAGCCAAGCGCAGGAAGAGCCTGAGATCGGGTTGCTGTTTTAAGTACAACGCTGCTTTTTCCCAGGCTTTTTGCGCTTCCTGTGGATTGCCCGTTTCAGATTGGAAATGCCCCATCTCAATCCATGGCAAGGGTTTATGCGGAGCCAAACGAAGGGCTTCCTGTAGGTGCCAAAGTGCCTGTTTGTCTTGCTTTTCCTGGTGATAGAGACGCGCCAGATCAAGATGAATATTCAGATGATGCTGGGTATCATAAGACATCGCCCAGGCTGAGGAGAGTGCACTCTCCATGAGCAGGCTGGAGCAGAATAGAAAAATCAAATATTTCAAAATAATATTTCTTGATCTTAAGAAATTACAGCAGAGACTATTCATTTACTCCTATCATAGCCTTTTGATCGGAACTGACGTCGGAATCTCGGTCACGCTTCAATGGGATAGCAGTAAAATTTGACAGTTTTTTTACAATTCAAGGGCGGAACTTCAGGTTTTGTGGGGGGAGAATTCTCTTTTACGCAAATCTTTGAGTCCGAAGGGCAGCGCCAGCCCAAATAGCACACTTAGACCCACGGCTCTCGAGGCCAGCATTAGAAAGAGAATTGATTCTGTAGAGAGGGAAAGTAATTGTCTGTATAAAAAAAAGGCACCCAGGTCGGTGGTTCCAAGCCCCAAGGGCAAGAGGGCGAGAATGCCTGCCAGAGATAAAATCGCATTGATGCCCGTGACAATCCAGAGCGAGACAATTTTTCCAATGCTGAAGAGCAGGAGCCATTGAAAACAGGCGTTGAGAAACCAGATTAGACAGGTCAGGAGTAAAACCGGCAGCAGTTGCGGAAGCAATTTTTCACGGTGATGCAGATAGTCTTGAAGAATTGGTTGAATTTTTGCGGGTAAAAGTGGCAGGATTTTCAGCCAAAGCTGCTGAAAACGCAAAAAGCTGAAAAAGCCCAGCAGCAGAAAACCCAGCAAGAGTCCCAGCAGCAGGGGTAAGGGCCCTGCAGGTAAAAGACTTAAACTGAGCAAGAACCCCAGCAGGCAGAGTACCAGAAAATCCAGCAAGCGCTCAAAGAGACAGAGCAGTAAGGATAACCCCCATTTATCTGGCGTCTTTTCGGCCATTAAAAACACCTTGGCGACCTCGCCCAAGCGACCAGGAGTGACCGTGGCCAGGGCAATGCCCAAAACCTGAATCCGTAGCCAGTTGCGAAAAGAGTGCTCAATTGCGAAGGGGTGTGCCAAGATTCGCAGACGCAGGGCTTTGAGCAAAAGCTCAAACAGAACCAGGCCCGCACCCGCGATCAGCCAGGGGTAATGAGCCTGAAGCAGTAGAGACTGAAAGGCTTGGGCCTGAAAGCTTTGGTTTAAGAGAAATCCCAGGCCCAGCAAAACCAACAGTATCAGTCCCCAACGAAGCCCTTGTTTGAATCGTGGGTGTTTTTTAGGTAAAACAGACATCTTAAAAACTGCTATGATAATTTGACATATGTGTGTTATACGCGGAATCAGCTTGCCATGAACAGAACTCGTCGCT
>JBFWRL010000009.1:0-63669 GCA_050248915.1 Candidatus Sericytochromatia bacterium | reverse complement strand
AAATGAGTCGATTGTTTGAATCTATTCTCATTCGTTTTCCTCTACCAGTATTTTACTTTGATGCTAGTGATAACGATAAATGGTTGTTTGTGGATGGTTTGCAGCGTCTTTCCTCGATTCAATAATTTGTCATTGAAGAGGAGTTAGCTTTAGTTGGATTGGAGTTTCTTTCTGAGCTTAAAGGCAAAAAATATTCAGAGCTACACCGAAGCTATCAACGTAGGTTGAAAGAATGTCAAATTCTCACTTATCAAATTCGACCCGGTACACCTGAAGAAGTTAAATACAGTATTTTTCGACGGATTAACACAGGAGGAATGAGGTTGAATAATCAAGAAATCCGCCATGCTATGAGTAAACCCAAAGAACGCTTGTTTTTAAATGTTTGTGCACATTTATCAGTAATGCAAGAGCTCATGTCAAGTTCATCAAAACGCATGACTAATCAAGAATTGGCATTGCGTTTCTTTTCATTTTATCTATTGGATTACGAGCAGACAAAAAAAAATTTAGCACATTTTTTAGATGCAGGACTCGCAGAATTAAGTCGTAAAACAAAATCCGAACAAGAAGAGTTAGTTCAATTATTTTCAGAAGCACTATGTACTGCCAAAGAAATTTTTGGTGATCGGGCTTTCGAAAAACAAATAACAGAAGATACGAATAAACGTCGTAAAAATTCTTCTTTGTTTGAAGTGTGGACTGTTACTTTGGCTGAGTGTACTCTTGAAGAACGTGAGTATCTTATTCAGCATCGTGAATTACTAAAAGCTGGGTTTAACCGTCTTTTATCTGAAAAACAAAATGATATTGATTCAAATACATTTTTTGATGCTATTTCATATCACACTCAAAAATCTGAAAATGTTCGTTTAAGGTATGCTAAAATCAATCAATTAATTAAAGAGGTGTTAAATGCTTGAATATTTACATATTAAACGTTTTAAAACACTTCTGAATAACGGTTTTGCTTTATCTCATTTAAATTTATTTTCAGGATTAAATGGTATGGGGAAGTCATCTGTTTTGCAGATGCTACTTCTTTTAAGACAATCTTATGAAAATAATCTTTTATTCTCGAAAGGTTTAATGCTGGAAGGGGATTATCTGAATTTAGGCACAGGTATTGATGTGCTTTCTGCTGATGTTGAAGAAGAATCCATCTGTTGTTTATTGAAATGGTCCGAATTCAAAGACTCTCTTGACTTTTGTTTTGACTATGCTTCAGAAGCGAATCTTCAGCCTATCCTTAAACCCATTTTTAACTTAGAGAACTACCAAACACTTCATTCACCAATGCTTATCTATAATGATGTTCCTTTGTTTAACATGAGCTTTCAATATTTATCGGCAGAACGACTTGGTCCTAAAACCAATTATAAGCTTTCGGATTTTCATATTAATACTTTAAATACCTTAGGTAATCAAGGAGAGTATACTGCACATTTTTTAGCAGAGAAAAAAGATCAAAAAATCCCAATACCTTCTCTCAAACATCCCCTTGCTCCAGCTCAAGATCTCCTCAGCAATGTTGAAGCGTGGATGTCTGAAATATCACCAGGTTTAAAGATTAAAACAGTTAAAAATCCAGGAATGAATTTGGTCAGTTTAAATTATGCGTTTGTTCAAGGCAAGGATCTAACCAACGATTACAAGCCTCAAAATGTAGGTTTTGGCCTGACATATGCTTTGCCTGTAGTTACCAGCATTCTTAGGTCTCGTCCATTGGATTTACTTCTAATTGAGAATCCTGAATCGCATCTTCATCCAGCTGGGCAGGTGATGTTAGGGCGTTTGTGTGCGCTTGCCGCGACAGCAGGAGTGCAACTTTTGATTGAATCTCATTCTGACCATTTTCTCAACGGAGTTCGTGTTGCTGTTAAACAGGGGTTGATTTCTCCTGAAAATGTAAAATTATTTTTCTTGGAGCGTTCCAAGGATTCCCCTCTACATGCTTCGGATGTAATTCAACCAGTGATCGACCAAGACGGCCGCATTGATACATGGCCTCCTGGTTTTTTTGATGAGTGGGAGCAGCAATTGGATCAACTGTTATGACCGCATTTTTGGTTTTTAATGCTCGTTCCCTCCCCTTTACTGAGCAAGTACAAGCTGAAGAACAGATTCCAATCTTTTTGAGGGTTTTACAAAAGCTAGATCGATATAAAATTACTGGCTTGCGTATGAGGGCAGAATTAAACCCGCACAATTTAGAGTTGACTGAGGGCTACCGCCTTCAGCAGTGGATGGCGAGTTCCAACAGCCAGGCACAGTATCGAGAGTTAATAGCATTGTACAAAAATGTCTTGGTCCGACAGCCTGTAATTGATCTGGAAGATGATACTGAACTTAGAAACAATCTTGATGCTGGCTTGTCGGGAGAAAAAACGGGTGATGATATATTTAGGGCCGCAGTTCATTATCAAGCCCATTTGCTTAGTTTTGCCAGTTTGTCATTGTGGGAACAAGCTCATATCCCTATTTGGATTCAGCGATTAGAGGAAGAACAACCAGAAACAAGCCAACTTGATAATTTTTCAACTTTAGACACCTTGTTGTTCCATGAGCCTCGCCTAAAAGCAACTATAGAACAAGCGATTAGAACCGGGCGTGATGTGTGGGAACAACGAAGACTCTTATGTCCTCATTTGGAACTGATCAGCAAGATGTCAGATTTAAAGCATTGGTCTCATCCATTACATATTCTGGAGAAGGGGCGTGAGGCATTGGCTGTCTTAAATATTTTTGTTGAAGAATGGCAAGCTGGGCAACATGTGGATTACAGACACGCTCATTTAATAGAAAAGGGATTGGATATCAGTGGCGAATCAGAGTCGGTATATAGTAACCGACGATTACGTGCTTTACGAGAGCATTATTTGCCCAGCAGCGGAACAAAAGTTTATTGTGAGTACCATATTAAAAATTTTGCAAATGGTTACCGCATGTACTTTTATCCAGAACCCAATGAGAGAAAAATATATGTTGTTTATTTTGGACCGCATTTGCAGACATAAAAAATATATTTTTGTGTTGTTTCGGACATGATATTTTTTTATGTTAAAGACCAGATCCAATATAAATAGCAGAATTGAACACTATTGAAAAGGTAAACCTGTCTGTAGTTGGCTTAAGGAGTGTCTTTGCGCGCGACTGAGCCAGGAGGGTCAGCCGAGGGAGCGCGCACGACCGCAGCCCCCACACGACGTGGGGGCGGAGGCTCACTCCGTGCCAACTACAGACACGGTGGCCACTCATCGGACCCAAAAGTCCAAAGTCTTACAAACCATTCAGCTTAAGAATTACTCGGCAAAACAATATCCACATCACTGACCGTCAGAGGTGGTTTTTCTTGCCCTGGCTGAAAAGCTTTTTTCTGGCTTTGGCTCTGATACCCCGATTTGCTCACCGCAATCTCCACTTCCACATTTTCGGGAACATTCTTGAGTTGGTAGCGGCCTTCAGCATCAGACGTGACCGTCTCTTGATATGTAATGGCACCATTGAGTGATTTGGCTTCGATTTTGGCGTTTTCAACCGGGCGCTGATTTTGATCCAAAATTTTGCCTTGTACAGAGGCTTTAAAGATACAGCCCCGATCAGTGGTGGCCCAGGGAAAATCTGTCACTTCAACCGTGTTGGCTGTGATTTTGAATGCTTTTCTGCCACCAATATTGTTGCATTGCCCCCGATCATGGCCAGAGCCACTCAGTTCGACTGTATCGCCGATTTTGAGTCCGGGCACCTGAATCTCTAATGTGGTGGGCGTTGCTTGGGCAATCACACTTTGCTCATAGAGCGGCTTCTGGCCTGTGACACAGGGGGAGAGAACGGGGTTGTCAGTGGGATAACCGGAAGAAGAACAGGGATAAACATGCAGTTGGACCGTGCTTTTGATTTCAAAGCCCTGTTTGAGGGCATCCAGTTGCAGTTTAATGGTGATGGGCCCAGAATTTGCAGTTGGCGTCGCTGTTGGATTTGCTGTTGGAGTGGCTGTTGGAAATGGGGCGGAAGCAGGGGGAAGATTGGGCAAGGCATTGCAGGCACTCAAAATCAGACTGACGGCAGTAGAGAGTATCAAAAGGGCTGAAGATGTTTTTTGCATAAGGCCTGAATTCCTGTTTGAAGTGGATTTTATCTTAGACAGCTTTGTTTCAGTGAATGTTCCCTCCTTTTTTTGTTAAGCTGAAAGTGGATTTGCTCAGACAAGGAAGCTGTTTTGCCCCTGAATTTGAAGCCCTCGTTTTATTGGCATTTTTCTGTCCGTGCCTTGCTGGCCACCGGGCTTGTGTTTGCCATCGAAATCATCATTGCCCGCTATTTTCACGATCCGCTGATCCGCTTTTTTCTTGGCGATGTCTTGGTGATGCTCTTGATGTACAGCTTTTTGCGGATCTTTTTGCAGGGTTCAGACCGTTGGCTGATTCTGGGTCTGTTGGTCTTTGCCTGTCTGGTCGAAACCGGGCAGTATTTTCACTTGGCCACAATCCTGGGGTTGGCCCCCAACTCTCTGGGCGAAATCATCTTGGGTGCCACCTTTGATTGGAAAGATCTGCTGGCATATATCATAGGAACAGGGCTCAATCTCTGGATATCGCCTGTGTTTCAAACACCTACCAGTTTGAAAATCAGCCCCACGGAGCCAGACAGCTAATTGGCTCATTTCTGTTTTTGCGATAAACTTGAAAGTCTTTGTCTAGCGTAAAAATCTGGGCATCGGGATATAATTCAGCCATTCGAACCAAGCACCCGTCAGCCAGAGACATTGGCACATTCTGATACATTTTGGTGAGGGTTTGGATGGAAGCCATTTCTTTATTTAAATCAAAGGCCAGCTTTAATAAGCCCCGATTTAACAAATCCCACAAAGCATCTTCACCTGCATGTGTACGCTTGAGTAGAAAAAACGCTTCGGTTAGAACCGCCTCACAGGTCTGCAAAGATCCGTCAAACCCGTTTAAGACTTGGATGCACCATTTGTGGTCGCTTTCGTTGCGGTTCAACAATGCCACCAAAGGGCCCGTGTCCGCAATCAGCAACGTCATTTTCCAAAGCCGTGCATATAATCAGGGTTTGTCGCTAAATCAAAGGGGGCATCATCCACGATGCCGATCAAATCTTTGGCTTGCTCTAAAAAGGAGCCTGTGACTGCCTGGGCTTTTCTTACTGAATTCTCTACAGGCTTTCGACTTTTTAAAAATTGAATGAAGTCAATCACTTCCACTTGTTTCTCTGGCGGAAGTGCATCAAAATCCTGAAGCCAAGGCTTATCTTGAAACATGGGATTTTACCTCTGGATCAATTATACCCTTTGGCTCAAATATCTTACCAGCTCGCGCAATCACTCAGCCTTAAACCCCTGCCAGTTTGGGCAAGAGCGCCTCAAACTCTGAGCGGAATTTGGTCAAATAGCTGCGGGTAGGCATGGTGGCTGCTGCTGCCAGAGGGCAGACCGTGCGGCCCTCCATCTGGTTGGCGATGTCGAGGATTTTTTCGACATCGTCGGGGGTGCCTTGGCCCTTGAGCAGCTTTTTCATGGTGCGGTGCAGCCAACCGGTGCCTTCGCGGCAGGGGCTGCACTGCCCACAGGATTCGTGGGCGTAAAAATGCAATAAATTGGTGATCACTTCAACCATGCTGGTGTCTTCGTCCATTACAATGATTCCAGCAGAGCCAAACATCGTGCCCGCTGCGGCCAGGGCCTCGTAGTCCATGGTAATGGTTTCACACTCAGTGGGAGTCAAAACAGGGGTTGAAGAACCTCCCGGAATCACGGCTTTGATTTTTTTGCCGCCACGCACGCCCCCGCCGTTTTCGTTGATCAGAGTCATCAGGGGAATGCCGAGTTCTTCTTCGTAAACGCCTGGTTTGTTGACATGGCCGCTGATACTAAACAGACGGGTGCCTGGGCTTTTTTCTGTTCCGAGTGCAGCATAAGCGGCACCGCCATTGGCCAGGATCCAAGGCACATTGGCAATGGTTTCCACGTTGTTAATAATTGTGGGGCAGCCAAACAGGCCCGAAACGGCGGGGAAGGGGGGTTTGAGGCGGGGATAGCCACGTTTGCCTTCGAGGGATTCCAGCAAGGCGGTCTCTTCGCCGCAGATATACGCGCCCGCTCCACGGTGCACGACAATATCCAGTTTAAAATCTGAGCCCAGGCATTTTTCCCCAATTACCCCTTTGGCATAAGCCTCTTCAACCGCTTGGGAGAGATGCACTTCGGGCAGGTGAAACTCACCGCGAATATACACAAAGGCCTGATGCACGCCCAGGGCATAGCTGGCGATCAAAATGCCTTCGATCAGCATATGTGGATCCCATTCCAGAATTGCGCGGTCTTTGAAGGTGCCGGGTTCACTTTCGTCGGCATTGACAGTCAGATAGCGGGGCACGCCCTCGGGTTTGGCCAAAAAGCTCCACTTCATGCCAGCGGGGAAGCCCGCACCGCCCCGTCCGCGCAAACCCGAGGTTTTGACCTCAGCCGTGACTTCGTCGGGCTGTTTTTCGGTTAGAACCTTTTGGGCTGTTTCGTAGCCACCGTGGCCAACGTAATAGTCGTAGGTCCAGGCCTGATCCACGCCAAAATAATTGCTGAGGATTTTAACTTTGGGGGCCATGGGCAGCACCTTCTTTTTTCAGAGTGTCGAGCAAGGCGTCGATCTTTTCGGGGGTCAGATTTTCGTGAAATGTGCGGTTGACTTGGCACATCGGGCCCGTGCCACAGGAGGCCAAACACTCCACACGGGTCAGGGTAAAGAGTTTGTCTTCGGTGGTCTCTCCTGCTTCAATGCCCAAGCGGTTTTCAAGATGCGAGATAATCTTTTCTGCGCCCATCAGCGCACAAGACAAAGTGTGGCAAACTTGGATATGGTATTTGCCAATCGGCTCGGTTTGATACATCGAATAAAAGGTCAAAACGCTGATCACGTGGCTGGGCGGTATTTCCAGCAATTGAGCGATATATTCCATCGCTGCGGTGGTGATATACCCGTCGATTTCCTGGGCAATCCAGAGGCAGGTCAGCAGGGCTGCCTGTTTGTGGGGGTATTTGGCAACGGCTTTTTCAAAGCGCGTCTGCTGCTCGGACGTAAAAGGCATGGTTTGAACTCCGGTATTTGCAATTGGGTTTTCGGGCATTTAACGCTCCAACTCCCCGGCAATGATATTGATACTGCCCAAAGTGGCAATCGCATCTGCAATCAAGCCACCTTCAATCAGGTCGGGATAAGCCGAGAAAATCGTGAAGCAGGGCGGACGACAGCGCACTCGGTAGGGGTTGCCACTGCCATCGGAGACAATGTAAAAACCCAACTCGCCATTGGCTGCTTCGGTGGCATCATAAAACTCACCGGGTGGGATTTTTATGCCTTCGTAAATATGTTTAAAGTGGTTGATCAGCCCTTCGATATTCACATAAGTTTGATCTTTGGGCGGCAGAGAAACGCGTTTGTCGTCGCTGTTGACAGGGCCGCCGGGCAGAATTTTTAGGGCTTGGCGCACAATTTTAATGCTCTGGGTGATCTCTTCAAAACGCACCATGATGCGGTCGTAGGTGTCTCCGACTTGGCCCACGGGGATCTCAAATTCGTAGTTTTCGTAACCGTAATAGGGGAATTCTTTGCGCAAGTCGTAGGGAATGCCGGTCGCACGCAGACAGGGGCCTGTAAAACCATAACTCAGCGCATCGGCCTGAGAAATCACCCCCACGCCCTGGGTGCGCGAGAGGAAAATTTTGTTGCGGGCCACCAATTTGAGCACGTCCAGCACGGCAATTTCAAATTCTTTGAGCACGTGTAGCACTTCGTCTTCAAAACCGGGATAGCTGTCGCGGGCCAGACCGCCTATGCGGGTAAAGCTGTTGGTTAAGCGCGCACCAGTGAGCTTGTCGAGGATATCATAGAGCTGTTCGCGTTTGTTAAACAAATACCAGAAATTGGTCAATGCCCCAATATCCACCAGATTGGCACCAATACAAACCAGGTGGTCTACAATCCGCATCAACTCACTCACAATCACGCGCAGGCCCATACAGCGAGGGGTGATTTCCACGCCAATCAGGCCTTCAACGGCTTTGGCAAAGCCCACATTGTTCATGATGGCAGAGACGTAATTTAAGCGATCGGTATAGGGAATCACCTGATCATAGGTCCGGTTTTCAGCGGTTTTTTCAAAGCCTCTGTGCAAATAGCCAATTTCACAGACAGCGGACATAATTGTCTCGCCATCCAGGGCCACCAAGGTGCGCAAAGTGCCGTGGCTGGCCGGGTGTGAGGGCCCAAGATTGAGAAACATTAGGTCGGTGTGTAGGTCCTGGTAAAACTCGGGTTCAAAATCTTGATTGACCGGGTGGAGTTCGTTGATGCGCTGCATTATTTGAGCCCCTTTTCTTTCAGGCGTTTGTCCATTTCATCCATCAGCGAGTCATTGACCGTTAAGACCTGTCTTTTTTCGATGGGATAGTCTTTGCGCAGGGGATGCCCTTCAAATTCAATGTGGTTGAGAATCCGCTTGAGGTTGGGGTGGCCTTTAAATTGAATGCCATACATGTCCCAGACTTCACGTTCAAGCCAATTGGCGGTTTTCCACAGAGAAATTGCGGTATCGACACTCAAATCTGCCGCGCCAACAGGCACCTTCAAGCGCAGCCGGTGGCCTTTGTCGAGGGAATGCAGGTGGTAGACCACTTCATAGCGCTGGGACTTCTTCACCGGGAAATTGAGGTAGTCTACGGCGCTGAGATCGGTCAGAAGATTAAAATCCATCTCGGGATCGTTGCGCAGAAATTCCAGGACTTTAAAAGCCCCTTCTTTTTTACACAGGGCCACGGGCATGTCCCGGCCCTCAGTGGTTTCGAGGATATTATCGCCAAACTGGCTTTGGAGGCGCTCAAGCAGCGGATGCATGGCAGTTTTTGCCTTTCGCGAATTTTACTCAGGCATTTTACCATTGAACATGCTTTGGGGGGGAGAAGGCCCGTTTACGGCTCTTGTGAATGCCCTTGCAATCGGCCTTTGGCATCAAATTCAATCAACAAATCGCCGTTTTTGTCTTGAGAGACGCGCAAATCTTGGAGTTCAAGGCCTTCGACCGAAGGGGTCTGGCGATCGCCGGTGTGAATGCCTTTGCCTTCAAACAGTGCCAAAAAAGGCAATTCACCTTGATCTTTGCGGCGCAAACTGTTTAAAAACGTTTCGATGTGTTCGGGCTCATAGGGTTTGAGACCACTTTCGGCGAGGCCGCGGCCAAAGGCTTTAAAGATGCCATGGGTCTCTGTTTGCGCAATGGGGCGAACCAGCGGGATGTGGTAGCGCTTTTCGAGATTTAAAACCCCTTCCGCAGAGACATCGGTGATCAGGGTAAAGAGATTGGGGATCACAAAATGAAAGCGGGTGCCCTCTAATCGCCGTTGAATGAGCCCCCCTTTGATCTGGGTCCGAATCAACCACGGCAAAAATCCCAGGGCTTTGTCCACGGCCTTGCTCAGGCCGACATGAATATGGCCATTGACCAAGACCTCACCACAAGATTTGGGTTGAATCAAGGCTTGCATACTCAAGGTCCCCGTCACTTTTAAGCTGACGGGAGTGGTATCAACGGCTGGCTTTTCCACTTTAATCGCCTACGTTTAGCTGTTTTCCATCGGCTCCCAAAACCTTATGTAAGCTCAAGCTTTGGTTGACACCGGGAGTATAAGAACTTTCACAGCAAATATCTACTTTTCCGCCACCTGTGCCTTTAAATGCCCCCCCATTGTCCACCAGGGCAAAATAAATGGGGGAAGTTTTGTAAATGGCTTCCAATTCGGGGATGCGAAAGACATCTCCATAGTCGAGCGGGGTATTTTTGCCTTGGTAAAGTGCCGAATCCATCGCGATGGCGACATAATTATCCGGCCCCGTTTTGCCTTTTTTGATATTTGCCAGCACATTTTCAAGGGTGTGGGGCTTGAGGAGATTGCCCACACTGTCTTTGGTTCCCCCTTGCAGGCTGGTGTTTTTGGGGGCATAACTGGTTCCTGCTGCCACACGAAAAAATTCACTGCGTTCACAAGATGTGCCTTTATTGTTGCTTAAACCTGTTAGATCCAAGCTTGTGGTGGCGCTGCCCTTCGCGGGTGAGTTGGGCAAATCGTGTTTGGCCAGATTTAACATGGCTTGGCATTCTTTGGCATCCACTTTGCCATCGTTTTTAAGCGCTGCAACCGTCATTTCTCGCGTCTTATCCACCAATTCGACGGCTTCAGCCTTTTCGTCTTTGCTCAGGTGTTTAGAAATGGCGATATCCACTTTGACCCGTTTGGCTTCATCCGTGCTGAGACCCGATTGGCCATCACTGCCTGCAGTATAGTTTTTGCGGGGATGAAGGGGCTGAACATAGGCCGCGAAAGTTTTGGGCAATATGGGATTGGAACTCATGGGGCCTCTTTCAGAAATAGGACTAGTCATAGGTTATTCTATACCAATCTATACCCAGATTTTAAGCCCTACTTGCTTACTTTGGAGAGCTTAATTCGAGAAAATCTTATCAGGTCGGGCCATTCCAGACTATTATGTACAAAATTTTACCCCCGGATAATTTCAAATGTGGGGCCCGTAAACGCTTTAACAGGATTGCCCCGCTCCAAATTGTGATGGGCTTGCCACCGGCTTTGTTCTGCCGCTTCTTGCCGAGCGTGATCTTGGCTGTGTAAAAGCGCAGACATCCGTGCCAGGGCCAATTGACGGTTGCGCAACTGGGAACGCTCTTCTTGGGCCAGAACACTCAGCCCTGTCGGCACGTGAGTGAGCCGCACAGCAGATTCAACTTTGTTCACATTTTGGCCGCCTGGCCCTCCACTGCGTTGGCTTTCAAAGCGCAAATCTCTTTGATTGAGTTGGGTGCTTGAGACTTCTTCAAAACACTGGACCCCAACAAACCAGTTCTTGCGTTTGTGATGGGGCCGAAACGGACTCCGACCCACCCACAAAATACTTCCCTGCCAAGTGCTTGCCCAGCTTTCCGCCGAGGGCCCCTCGACACTGCAGAGGGCAGAATTGAGGGTCTGTGGATTCGGTCCCTGTTCGGCCTCTAATACAGTCAATTTAAGCCCCTGCTTTTGCGCCGACTTCTGCATTGTTTCGAGCAGGCGGGCCACCACCCAAGCACATTCGGCAGGGCCCTGTCCGGCAGAGAGTTGCATCCACATTAACGTTGCCTCGTTTTATACGTAATCACGGGTTCGAGCACAGCCCAAACCTCGACCAATTCAGCTTCGACCAGATCTTGCACCACCCTGTCAATGGCTTTATACGCTGCGGGGGCCTCTTCATAGAGCAGATTTTTGTCTTCGCAGATCACCCAGGAGCCCAACTCCGTGCGCATCAGATCTTCGGCTTTGTAGCGCTTCTCCAGTCGCCCCTTGCTTTCGCTACGGCTCCATTTTCGTCCGGCTCCGTGTGCCAAAGACCAAGCGCTTTGATCACAGGGACTGGCTGGCAGGGGGTTGACCAAATAGCTGGCACTGCCCCGAGATCCGGGAATGATCACTGGCCCCTGATCTGCCGGTGAGGCCCCTTTGCGGTGAAGCCAACAGGCACAATTTAAGTAAGTCTGGGGGCTGACGCTGTTGTGGCAAAGATCCAGCAGCCGTTGGCCCGATGCCCCGAGCAAATCCAAAAAGCGTTTTTGGATTAAACGGCGGTTGGCTTCCCCCCACTTAACTGCCCAGTCATGCTCCTTCAAATAAGCCCTGGCAGCCTCACTATCACTGGATATACCGGCTCCTCCCCAGCTTTGGGTATGATTCCGTAAAATCTGTTCACCCAGGCCCCGAGAGCCGCTGTGCACAAGCAATAGCAGGTGATCAGCTTGCAGGTCCAGAGCGGCTACCGAATCGGGTTTTAAAATCTGACTTATTCGCTGCAATTCTGCAAAGTGATTGCCTCCGCCAATGGTTCCCAGAGAATGGTCAAATGGCGTGGATTCCAGACCAAAATCCGCTAACCAGGCTGCGCTGTCTCCCTGCCAGGGGGCCTCAAGCCCCTCTAAACGGCGCAAGCTGCGTTCGGCTTTAAATTTGCGCAGCGGCAGGTCTGTCTGCCACAGGCCCATGCCGCAGCCGATATCATTGCCAACCAAATGGGGATACAGGTGGTTTTCCGCGACAAAAGCAGCACCTATGGGGTGCCCTTTGCCGGGATGTAAATCCGGTAGCCCCACAGCCAGACGCATGTGGGGCAACTGGGCCATGGTCTTGAGTTGTTCGATCGCGGCACCTTCAATCCAGCTCTGGGTCGAGGCGATGATTCTTACTTTGGCGTCTGACATAAATCTTCCTATTTTCTTCACTGTTTTTGCCAGACGCAGACAACCCAGATTGGGTTCCCTTTGTCTTCACAATTCTCAAAAAGGGTCTTCACAATCTTCACAATCTTCATAAACTTTATAATTCCTTTAAAAAGCTTTCACAATTCACCTCAACAGATAAAATTCTATTTTTTTATGGTATTTTTGGTGTAAGGATGGAACTTTAATCCTTCATGATCCTTCTTTAGGTTTATCCGATTCAAAAACACCAAAGAGAGGTGAGCCCCATGGCCCGAAAACGCATCCGTTATCAACTGTGGTTGAGTTTGTCATTGGTCTATGGCTGTCAGGCTACACCCAGTATCACCTCTGCACCTAACCCTTCAGGAAGCCCTTCACCTGTTATAACGCCAACTCCAGGTCCTCAATCGCAGCCTCAATCGCAGTCCTTCCCCAGTCCGTCTCCCAGTGCCGAAACCGGTTTGCAAATCCAATCCCTCAGTGCTGAAGAGCTCCAAGAAGTTCAGGCCAACCCTCTGGTGGCTGCCAATAACCGCTTTGCGCTGAAACTCTTTAACACCTTGGCCGAAGAGCGCAAAGAAAAAAATCTCTTTGTCTCCCCTTTGAGTGTTTCACTGGCTTTTCAAATGGCCTGGAATGGGGCGCAGGGCGAAACCCAAGCAGAAATGGCCAAAGCCCTGGAAATGCAGGGGCTCACACCCGAACAGATCAACCGGGGGGCCCATTTGCTGATGCGCAAATTGCTCAAACCCGCGCCAGACATCCAATTGGAAGTGGCCAATGCCATTTTTGCCAATGATCGCTTTGAATTGTTACCTGATTTTGTCAAAAAGAACGAAAGCAATTTCTTGGCGGGTGTGCGCAGCAGCCATTTCAAAAATGGCCCAACCCAAGCTGAGATCAACGCCTGGGTGAATCAGCAAACCCAAGGCAAAATCCCCAGCGTCTTAAGCCCCAAAGAAGATCCAATTGAGGCCAAACGCTGGGAAGAGATGACCTTGATGTATTTGATCAACGCCCTCTATTTTAAAGCCGATTGGAACCGCAAATTTGAGGAGTTTGAAACCCAAGATCGGGCCTTTACCCTGGCTGATGGCAATGTCAAAAAATTGCCGATGATGCGCCAATTTGGCTCTTATCGCCACCTGACACCCAATCTTTCGGGTTTAAACAATGATTTTCAGGCTCTGGAATTGCCCTATGGCAAAGAGGGCCAAGTGAGCATGTACCTGTTTTTGCCCAGCTATGGCTCATCTGTGGGGCAGATGCGTAAGGCCTTGGCTGAGATGGACAACAAACGGCTCTTTCAATCCTTTTATTATGAAAATGGCAGCGTGATCTTGCCCAAATTCAAAAACCAAGATCGGCATGACTTGGTGGCTCCGCTGCAAAAAATGGGCATGAAACTGCCTTATGACAAAGATTTGGCCGATTTCTTTAATATGGCCAAACCCCGTACCCCAGATGAGCGCTTTTTTATCTCCGATGCCTTTCAAATGGCCAAGGTAGAAGTCAACGAAGCGGGCACTGTGGCCGCCGCTGTGACAGTGGTTGAAACTTCTACTCAAGCCAGTTCTGCGCCTTTGCGCCAGTTTGAAATGATACTCGATCGCCCGTTTATGTACCTGATTCGCTACAATCAAACCGGGCAAATCCTGTTTATGGGGAGTGTTTACGATCCGTCTTCTGAAGTTTAGCTGCTGACTATATGTCTGTTTCGAGGGCTTAGCGATGGCTTCCGCGGCCCTCTTTTTTTTATCTAAAATTAGGGAGGAAAGTTATGTCTCGCAAGCGCAAATTATACAGGTATCATTTGTTATTGAGCTTATCATTGGTCTATGGTTGTCAATTACCGGGCAGCCAAACACCACGTATATTAAATGTAAACCCAAGTGCGAGTCCAAGTAAATTGCCCACGGCCATACCGGTCAATCCGACGGTGACATCCCCTTCACTGGCTCCCATTCCCGTTCAACCCCTGCCAATCTCAGAACCCACGCCAACGCCTTTAAGCTCGGTCATACCAAGCCCTCTGCTTCCTTCGCCCACTGCATCCGCCACATCAGCGGGGGTTTTTGAGGTCTTGAGTCAATCGGAATTGTTGGAAGTCAAAAACAATGCCTTAATTTCTGCCAATAATCGCTTTGCTGCTAAATTGTTTCAAACGCTGGCAGAAGAACAAACGGGAAATCTGTTCTTTTCCCCAGTCAGTGTCTCTCTGGCTTTGATGATGGCCTGGAATGGGGCGCAAGGAGCCACTCAGTCTGAAATGTCTCAAACACTAGAAATTAGCGGTTTTAAGACCGATGACTTAAATAGGGGGGCACATTTGTTGATGCGCAAAATGCTTAGGCCCGCTGAAGATATTCAATTGGAAGTGGCCAATGCGATTTGGTCCAATGACCGCTTTGAGCTTTGGCCTGAATTTGTCAAAAAGAACGAAGAAAATTTTTTGGCGGCTGTGCGCAGCAGCCACTTTAAAAACGGTCCGACCCAAGCTGAGATCAATGCCTGGGTCAATGAGCGTACCCATAAAAAAATCCCCCATGTTTTAGCACCAGAAGAAGCAGATAAGGCGCAAGCATGGGAAGAAAATACCTTGGCAATATTGGCCAACGCAATCTATTTTAAAGCCAATTGGACCCATCAATTTGAAACCTTTGAAACCAAAGACCGGGAGTTTAAATTGGCAGATGGGAGCAGCAAAAAGGTGCCCATGATGCGCCTCTTTGATAATTTTAAGTATCTGCCTCCCAATCACCCCACTTTTAAGAATCAGTTTCAAGCGATTCAGTTGCCCTATGGCAAAAAAAGTACTTTGGGTATGTACTTATTTTTACCCAGCTATGGTGTTGCACTGCCCAAGATTTACCCCGAAGTGGCAAACTTGATTCAAAATCCAAGTTTTTTTAATGCCCTATCTTTTGATGCGGGATACGTGATCTTGCCAAAATTTAAATTCAATTCGTTTTATCTTCTCAATACACCCCTCAAGAAAATGGGAATGAATTTGGCCTTTGATGCTAGCCAGGCAGATTTCAGTAAAATTGCAAAAATTACGCATTCAGATCAGCATTTTTTCATTTCAGAGATCTTTCAAAAGGCCAATATTGAAGTTAACGAAGAAGGGACGGTTGCTGCTGCCGTTACTGTCATAACAACCACCAGCGATATTGGCAGTTCTGGCCCGACGCGCCAAATCGAAATGATTCTCGACCGCCCGTTTATGTACCTGATTCGCGACAATGAAACCGGGCAAATCCTGTTTATGGGAACGGTCCAGGATCCCAGCTTGGAGCAAGACTGATGTATGTCAAACCCGTCAACCCGGTTCTTTTTTCGCTGATCTGGCGATTGTGCCACAAAGACCCGCGTTTGCTGGAATTGCTGGGTCTTATCACGCCTTGGCTTAAAAATGATGCGCCGCCAGCAATTCAAACCCGCTTCTTGCAATTGTGCCAAGCTCCGCTCGATTGGGAGGCCTTGCAAAATCTCTCAGAGGCAGAGCAAACCCTGCTTTGGGATTCGCTGGTTTTACTCAGTGGCCTGGTGGGCTTCCCCACGCATTTGCACGAGGTGCTGCAAACCTGGGCTGAATTGTTGGTTTATCCCGAGCTGGAGTCCAATCTGGCCAAGCAGGCAGAAGAACTGGCCCGCGATCAAGAAGACGATCTCTCCATGTGGGTTTTTCGCAGCCTCAAAGCCCTGCAAGAATATTGGCAAACTGGACAGACCCCCTTTTATGGCTTTTACAGCATGCGCCTTTTACATTTGCTCACGAATCAGCGCAGCAGCAGTTTGTGGGGCTATTTGGCGGCGCTGTTTTTGCCGCCCAACACGCAGCCCCTGGCCGAAGAGTTGATTGTCACTCCCGCGTTCTCGGGTTGGCTCAAAGAATTACAATCGTCAGCGTATGGTATTTTTCCAAACAGATTAAAGGGAACAACGGTGGCAGCCATTCGCCAATTCGCTGAAACAACCCCATGTACGCCCTCTTATCACGACCGCGAGGTCTATGATCACCTGACAGGCCAACAATTGGTGGAACCCCTGATCTTTGACCCGGCAGCCCCTGTGGCACGGCGCTCTAATTTTACCCCGGCCCAAATTGTGCAATTGCCCGAAGTACAGGCCCTGATGGCCCATGCCGATCTCTGGGCCACCGCCCGCGCCTATTTACAGGCCGAGCCGCAATTGGTGTTGGTCAGCCTGTGGTGGTCGAGCGACTTTCAAGGGCCTCACAGCCGCTACACGGGCCAGGTCTGGCATATCGACATCGACCGCTTTCGCTTTCTCAATTGTTTTGTCTATCTCAGCGATGTCGGGCCCGAAAATGGGCCCCATGAATACGTGAGTGCATCGCAGGGCACCAAGCCCCTGCCACTTTCGGTGGACAAGCGCATGGAACCCGAAGAGCTGACTGCTTTTTACCCACCTGAGCGTTTTGTCGAGATTTGCGGCCCGGCGGGCACCGTCTTTATGGGCGATACCCGCGCTTTTCACAGGGGGCGGCCCCTGGAACGCGGTTCGCGCCTGATGCTGCAACTCGACTTTGCAACCGACCGCTTTGGAGAAAATTGTCCGCGTGTGCCGGTGGCGGCCCTGGATGCAGGCTTTGCCGAGATGCGGAAAGCTTTTCCAGCAAACTTTTATAATTATCCCGCTCTGTGATTTGGTTTTGAAGTGTTGATTTTAGAAAGGAATAGTTTATGGCAGGAAAAAGACGTTTGCACAGGCTTCATCTTCTGGCGACTCTTTCGCTGGTTTATGCCTGTCAGGGTTCAGAAACGCCGCTGCAACCCAACCCAAATAACCCCCATTCAGTTCCTTCGAATGGCCAGACAACAACGACAATACCCGTTTCTATTTCTGAGACACCTGTGCCAAGCATTTTAACTTCATTCAAACCTTATATTCCCGAGCGCAATTATGTCAATGACTGGCCAGATTATTCAGTTATAGACTTTACGACTTTAAATGGCAAAATTTTTGACGATACACATGCCCTCTTGGAGGGAGTAAGCGTCTTTGCAAAATCGCTGAATAGCTCTATCCCCTACGAAGGTGAAACCATCTCCGTGGCTGGAAATTATGTATTTAATAGAGTGCCCTGTGGAACCCAAATTGAAATTAAAGTCAAAAAAACTGGTTTTGCGACCCGAATTCGTACAGAGGTTCTAAAGATCAACCAAGAGGGTGATCCCAATGCCAATCGCCATGATTTTGGCAATGATGGCTTTAACACCACTTATTCGGCCCATTATTATGCACTCAGTGATCAACCAGAGGTTATTAGGGTTACTCCTGCGCGTAGCGGCAAAAATATTGCCCCTCAAACCAGCTTTGTGCTTGGATTTTCTGAGCCCATGGATCGAAAAAGTGTTGAAGATACTTTTGCGGTCTTTGCTTTTAACCAGCGCAAGCTGAGTGTTGACAGTGCCAATCTATCAAAGCCGTATACCTTCAATGGCAATGAACTGATCATCAGTAATTTTTTAGCTGGAAACAGTTCGCAAATCTGGGATAAAGCGGCTTTTAACATCTCTTGGAACAGCGACGATACCGAAGCCACCTTCAGCTTCAAAGAGCAAAAACAATTGCCCAGTGACAGAGACAGCCAGCGTGTACCTGATTATAATATTGCCTTTCGCGCTTTCGACTCCGGCAATCGCACAATCAAAGACAAAAGGGGAATCAGCCGGAATGAAAACCATTTTAAATTGACCAACGGTGATTTTGAGGAATCGCTTAAATTCTCGATCAAAGTGGATGACCAACCCCCACGTCTTTCTTCGCTGAGTGCTGAAACGAGAGAAAATGGGGGGCTCTATGGCGATGCTGTGCGGGTGAGATACAGTGAGCCCATGATCTTCGCTACCCGTGATCTCTCCATTGCAGGCGGCATGGGCAATCATCCGGGGGCAGAGCAGCAAGCCCCTGCGGCCTATCCTGGCAGTGGGGTCGCCACAGGCCAGGCCAGTGCTTTGAATTATCTCACCACCGTGATTCAGACGGGAGGACGCACCACCTTTGCTGGCCCTTGGGGTGCTTTGGGCGGGAGAGCTGTCTATGATACGGCCGATCCCACCCAGAACACCGTTTTGCTTTTGCCCCCAGCTTACACAAATGCCTCAGTCAGCCATGCCTATCTTTTGGGGGCGACGCTTAACACTGCCCCCGGAAATTATCTCAGTGATGGCAATGCCAATACAGCAGGTGTGCTGACCTTGCTGAGAACCAATGGCTTGGCCAATCAGGATTTTAACTTTAACCTCAGCACGAATTTATCCAATAACCAGGCCATTGCGGCCGATCTCCAGAACGCCTTAAATGACGCAATTGCCGCCGCCAATCCCCCAGCCAGTGCCCAGGCGTTCAGCGTCAGGGCTTCAATACAGAGTCCTGATCCTGGGGTTTTAAGCCTGCAATTCAACGATACCAGTGGCCATTATGCAGGTTTTGCGTTCACAAGTGAGATCAGTGGCCAGCCAACAGACCAATTGCCTGTGCTTAAAACGGGTGGGGCGACACTTCCAGGCGGCCCCGGACAGACATTGGCGTTGATTCAACCGGGTGATACGGTCCGAATCAAGCTCAAAACCACCGTCATGGATCCCGCAGGCAATACGCTCGATAGCGCGCATGACAGTGCTTCGAGCGGTGCCAGTTAGCGTTGATGTTTCGCTTAAAAAATAGCAATTTGAGGAGGAATTGAATGATGTCCCAGCAAAAAAGAAAGCTGTACCGTATCCATTTGCTCTTAAGTCTTTCGCTGGTTTATGGGTGTCAAGGAACGCCCAGCAGTTCCTTGGGAGCCAGTAATTCAGCCCCAAAGGGTGATCATTTGCTTTCTCCAGCATCGAAATCAGGACCTTTGATTCGCACAGAAACGGGCTGGCAAGTTCAAGCATTAACGCCGGAAGAATTGCAAGAATTGTGGAAAAATCCTTTGCTAGAATCGAATCAGCGCTTTGCCTTGAAGCTTTACCTAGCATTGGCGGCAGAGAAAAAAGCTCAAAATTTCTTTGTCTCTCCCCTGGGGATCTCTTTGGTTCTACAAATGGCTTGGAACGGAGCCCGCAATCAGACTCGGTCCGAAATGGCAAAAGTCCTTGAAATCGAGGGGCTCAACCCAGAACAGATCAATCGAGGGGCCCAGTTATTAATGCGCAAATTATATAAACCTGCGTCAGATATCCAATTGGAAATGGTAAACGGTATTTTTGCCAATGACCGCTTTGAAATTCTGCCGGATTTTATCTCAAAAAATCAAACAAATTTTGCTGCAGATGTTCGGATGCTTAAATTTAAAAATGGTCCTACGCAAACGGAGATCAATGCCTGGGTGAAAGAAAATACAAACGGGCGAATACCCGAACTGCTAAGCGTTATTGGGGACACTGATAAGGCAGAGAACTGGGAAAATTTTACCCTGATGTATCTGATCAATGCGCTGTATTTTAAAGCACATTGGCACGAACAATTTTTGGCATTTGAAACCAAACTTCGTGAGTTTACTTTGGTGGAGGGCACGAAAAAGCAGGTGCCCATGATGCGGCAGTTTGGCGAATATGATTACCTTATGCCCAATCATCCCCAATTGAAAAATCAATTTCAAGCGATTGAGCTTGTCTATGGTGACAGGGGTAAAATCGGACTTTATTTGTTTTTGCCCAGTTATGACCGCACCCTGGTTCAAATGCAGAAAGAATTGGCACAATTATCTTTTCAGAAAGTATTCTTTGCTTTTGAATTGGCGCATGGTTCAATCAGACTACCAAAATTTAAACAATCTCACTTCTTGGATTTATCACAATTATTAATAAGTTTAGGCATGAAACACGCTTTTGAACCTGCTTTGGCTGACTTTTATGCGATGGCCAAACCCCGTTTTGAGGGGGAAAAATTTGCAATATCAGAGGCCTTTCAAAAGACCTTTATCGAAATTAATGAAGAGGGCACAGAGGCCTCTGCGGCAAGTGCATTAAGGCCAACTGCACAGCCCAGTTCAGAACCTTTGCGTGAAATAGAAATGATTGTCGATCGCCCGTTTATGTACCTAATTCGCGACAATGAAACGGGACAAATCCTGTTTATGGGCAATGTTTATGATCCCAGTGTCGAATCTTAGCTAAAACAATCACATCAAAAAATCACAGAACTTTGTGCCCAATCCTGGTAAAATCAAGGCTTGGAGGAAGACAATTTCATGGCAGTTACTCTTCAAAGCAAAGGTCTGGCAGGTGATTTCTGGGGCGGATTGGCGGCCATGTTGGTGGCCCTGCCCGCAGCGATTGCCTTTGGTGTGACCATCTTTTCTGCAATTGGCCCGACATACGGCTCGCAAGGCGCATTTGCGGGCATTTTGGGGGCAACCGCAATTGGCTTGATTGCCGCCGCATTGGGAGGCACTCCCCGACTGATCTCCGCGCCTTGTGCCCCCGCTGCAGCTGTGCTTTCAGCCCTGGCGCTTGAAATGGTGCGCAAAGGCACCGATCCCATGCAAATTTTATTGCTGCTCAGCTTAATTGGGCTTTTGGCTGGGGGCCTGCAAATTGTCTTTGGCCTGCTCAAATTGGGCCGGCTGATCAAATACATGCCTTATCCGGTGGTGAGCGGTTATCTCAGTGGGGTGGGGCTGGTCATCATTCTCAGCCAGATCCCCAAATTTCTGGGGGTTCCCAAAGGCCATGATTTGCTTCAAATTTTGTCTCAGCCCACGCATTGGCGCTGGCAAAGTTTGGTTGTGGGGGGAATCACCGCCACAGTGATGCTGTTGGCTCCCAAGCTCACCAAAGCCGTTCCAGCCGTCATTCTGGCCTTGGCGGCGGGCATTTTGGCCTATTTGGGACTGGGGTTGATGGACCCCGCGCTGATGGTCTTAAACGGCAATGCCCTTTTGGTCGGGCCTGCCGCTGGGGTGCAAGGGGGTTTTCTCGACAGTTTAACCGGCCGCTGGCTGGCGGTGGTCAAACTCAATCCGATCCAGATTCAAGATCTCTTGATGCCTGCCCTAACCCTGGCTGTTTTGCTTTCGATCGACACCCTCAAAACCTGTGTGGTGATGGATTCCCTGACCCGCAGTCGCCACGATTCCAACAAAGAGCTCATCGGTCAGGGGATAGGCAATCTCTCCTCCGCTGTGATTGGCGGTGTACCCGGTGCTGGCACGATGGGAGCCACTTTGGTCAATCTCTCAAGCGGGGCCCAAAGTCGCCGTTCGGGGCTGTTTGAAGGGGGCTTTGCCCTGGCTGCTATGTTGGTCCTGGGGTCGCTGATTGCCTGGGTGCCCATTGCCTCTCTGGCAGCCATTTTGATCGTGATAGGCGTGCGCATGTTTGATACCAAGAGTTTGCACCTGCTCAAATCCCGTTCCACCGTATTGGATTTTTGTGTGATCGTGGCAGTGGTCTTGGTGGCCGAAACGATCAGCCTGATTGCCGCTTCGGGGGTGGGGATTGGTTTGGCGATCATGTTGTTTATTCGCGAGCAGATTCGCAGCAGCAATGTGCGCCGCAAAATTTATGGCAACCAGATTTTTTCCAAACAAATTCGCTTGCCCGATGAAAGGCAGATTCTGGAAGAACTTGGGCAGCAGACGGTCCTGTTTGAATTGCAGGGCAGTCTCTTCTTTGGCACGACCGATCAGCTCTATACAGCCCTGGAGAGTGATCTCAAAACCTGCCAATACATGATTCTAGATATGCGCCGGGTGCAGACCTTTGATGTCAGCGCAGCGCATATGCTGGAATTGGTCAAAGATATGCTCACCGAGCGGGGGGCCTTTTTGCTGTTTAGCCATTTTCCCAGGAGTGTGCCCACAGGCCAAGATTTGCAAGAATATTTTAATGAATTGGGACTTGTGCAGCCGGAGAGTCAGAGCCAGATTTTTGCCGAACTCGACGGGGCCTTGGAATGGGTCGAAAACCGGATTTTGGCACAGGCGAAGATCATGCCGCGCCATGAAAAGGCCCTGGTCCTGCGCGAAATTGAAATTTTCAAAGGGCGCAAGGAGACGACACTGGCAGATCTCGAAGCCTGTATCCAAAGCCAAACCTTTCTCAAAGGAGAAAAAATCTTTTCAAGGGGTGAAATGGGGGATGAGCTGTTTATGATCCGGCGCGGGGTGGTTCGGATTGAATTGCCGATTGAAGGGGAACAAACCCATCATATTGCCACCTTTGGACAGGGCGACTTCTTTGGCGAGATGTCGTTTCTCGATCAACAGGCCCGTTCTGCCAATGCCATTGCCTCAGAGGAGACCGAACTCTTTGTGCTCTCGCGGGAACAGTTTGAAATCTTTGCTGAGGGGCATTTTAAGACCGCAGCCAGGTTATTGGCGGGTTTGGCACGGGTGTTGTCGCTGCGTTTGCGTTATACCAATGCTGAATTGCGGGCCATGCAAATGAACTGAAGCGATTTGATGGCCAAAACAAAAGCCCCGGAACACCTATTCCGGGGCTTTTTACGAGAAAAAAGTCTTAAACGATGCGGAAGCGCTCGACAATGGCGCAGCGCCGATCGCGGGTAAAGGTCCAGGCGTTGGTTACGCCATCCCCTGTGGGGCTGGCAATGGTAAAAGAGGTATGTCCTTCCCCACCAAAGCCAATTCCAGCCACCGCCATGCCGTTTTTGACAAAAATGGAGGTGTTGATGGTGCGGGCCATTTGGCTGAGCTTTTCCAAATTATTGGAGTGCATGACTGCCGTATGGCCAAAACCGTGTTCTGCTTCTTTGGCCAATTTGATTGCATAGTCCACATTGCTCACACGTACCAGTGGCAAAACCGGGGCCAGCAATTCAGACCAGACAAACGGGTGGTTTTCGTCGGTTTCGACGAGCACCAAGCGCACACTCGGATCCACCTGAACGCCAATTGCTTCAAGGATCTTGTGGGCGTCTTTGCCGACCCATTCTTTGTTGACCACTGAGTGGCGGCGCGGGCCGCGATCTTCTGTCAGCATTAGCTTTTCAAGTTGTTTGAGCTGCCAGCCTTTGATCTCGTATGCGCCGTTGTTCAACATTTCCTGTTTGAGGCGGTCGGCCACCGACGAAACCACGATCAGCTCTTTTTCGTCGAGGCAGATGATATTGTTGTCGAGACTGGCACCTTTGACAATATCGCGACCGGCTTGGGCCAAATCGGCGGTCTCATCAACCACCACGGGCGGGTTGCCAGGGCCTGCACCCACGACTTTTTTGCCACTCATCATCGCCTTGCGCACCACGTCAGGGCCGCCTGTGACCACCAACAATTTGACCTTTTTGTGGGTCATCAGGTTTTGGGCCATGTCAATCGTGGGGGCGCGCAGGGTGGTGATCAAATTGGGCGGACCACCGACTTGGATGATCGCCTGGTTGATCACGTGCACCATATAATTGCAGACATTTTTTGCCAGCGGGTGAGGGCAATAGACCACCGTGTTGCCGCCGGAAAGAATGCTGATACTGTTGTTGATGATGGTTTCAGTGGGGTTGGTACAGGGCGTGATCGACGCAATCACGCCAAAAGGCGCGCGTTCGTTGATGGTCAAACCCTGATCACCACTGACCGCTTTGGTCAGCAGCACTTCGGGTCCGGGAGTTTTGTCAATCGCCAGAATATTTTTCTGGATTTTGTCCTCGTAGCGCCCGAGTTTGCTCTCTTCCACTGCCATGCGCGAGATCAGCTCCACCTGTTGGTGGCAGGCCACGCGAATGGCTTCTATCATTTTTTTGCGGAAGTCAAAACTGTATTCCTGAAAATGACCAAAGGCAGCAGTGGAGGCATTGACCGCCTCATCGACATCTTCAAACACACCCAAATCCCCACCGCCAAAAACCAGCGGGGTGGCCGCAGGGGCTGAAGACGGAGCGAGACGCTCCTGAGTGGAGATGCGGTTGACCACGCGCTCAACGATGGCGCGGATTTTATCTTCGGGAAGTTCCATTTGCATGGGGGCTAACCTTCTTCCGCCTTGTTAAAGATGGTGTTGCCATCCATATTCCAGGTGTCGACAATCGCCATAATCACCGCGTCACAGGGTTTGTTGTGGGTTGCCGCGGTCTGTCGCGCAGAGCTGCCTGACGCATACATCACCACTTCACCCACACCTGCGCCGACGGCGTCGATGGCCACGACATAATTGGTGGTCAGTTGGCCATTCATGTCCATCAACTGCAAGATCTGAAACTTAAGACCTTCGAGTTTGATGTCCTTTTGGCTGGCAACCACCGTACCGATGACTTTGCCCAATAACACGTGAAAAGCTGCCTATTTTTCGCTTTTGCGGGCATCGCTGCCGGCATGGTTGGCTTGACGGCCCAAAGGCAGAATGCTTTCGACGTTGGAATGGGGACGGGGAATGACATGGACAGCCACCATTTCTCCGACTTTTTCAGCGGCGCGTGCGCCGGCTTCGGTGGCAGCTTTACAGGCGGCAACATCACCACGAACCACAACGGTAACATAACCACCGCCGGTTTTTTCGTAGGTCACCAATTCCACTTTTGCGGCTTTGACCATGGCATCAGCCGCTTCTACAGAGGCGGCAAAACTCCGGGTTTCGATCATTCCTAAGGCTTCGCTCATGCGTCCAGTTCTCCTTGTTTATCCTTGAAGCATCATTGTTTTTTGATTGGGATTCTAACTATTTTTCAACGCGACCATCGATATCGTGCAGGGCGCTGAGGGCGGCCTCAGAGGCCACGATAATGTCTTTTTCCTCACCACAGAGGTAGACACGGCCGAAGGCTCCCGCTGCATAGATATTGATGATATTGATGTCCGCCGCCTTTTCGGCTTCGTTGGCGGCAATGGTAGCGTAACCGGCGGGATAGGTCTCCAAAATAAAGAGACTCTGATCAGCCAGCAACATCATGCCCTTGCGGCCATAGCGGTTGATCAACATCGCTTGGTGGGGATCCACCTTGCGGATGATCTGGTGCGAGACTACTTTGGGTTTTATGCGGTCTTTTTCGCTGGCCCCAATTTCGCGCAGAATCGCGGCTCCGGCTTCACGCACGTCGGCCTGGGAATCGGAGTGCAGTTCGAGCATGCCATAACGGCGCTCAACGATTTGCTCGGCGGGGGTCACATTGGTGGATTTCAGGGCGATGTCCATCAGACGGTTGATTTCCATGCCGGGGGCGATTTCCACGTACAGGGCGGCTTGGCCCTGCACGGGCAGATAACCCTGGGCCACACTGGCGGAGTAAGCCGCAAACTGGGCTTGCATCTGATCAATAAAGACGTAGGTACGTAGTTGTACTTTCTCCATGCTGCGTGGGCGTGTCCTTTCTGGGGGGCCTTATCTCAGTTTGGATGGTATTTTAGCACAGGCCACTCAGAAACCCAACCACCGCACAGGCGGATTGACAGCTGAAAAAATAAAAACCAATTTTCACAAGGGGTTCAGGCTGCAATTAAATTGCCCTTCAAAGTTCTGGTACCCCAATTGAATCATGGCCAGCGCATCACAGGGTTCGGCTTTAAACAGTTCCTCTACATCAAAGGGACAACCGTGATAATAGCCGGGCCGAGGCAGATCAAGATAATATTTTTGGTAAAAATGCGCCAGGTCTTCGGGCTCACCTTCGAGACATTTTAAATCAATCAAAAACAAATCCATGTAAAACATGTGCATCAGGGCATAGCCATATTTTTGGGCCAGGTCTGCGACTGCGGCCAGGCTCATGCCATAAAAACGCAGACTCAAATCCAATTCAAAATGGGGATCATAATTCACGGCAAAACGGATTGGGGGTGGAATGATTTCATTGATTTCAGTGCAAATCACGGTCGGATGGTATTTGGAAAGAATTTGTTCCAAGACAAAATAATCATAGCTGTCAATATCCAAACTGAGGAAATCAAAATCCAAGGGGGTCTCTGCCGCTTCGAGCAGGGCCAGCACATTTTGAGGGGTAACTTTGCTGCGGGCCAACTTGATTTTTGGAAAAAGGCGGTAAAGATCTGCCATATCCGCAAAGCGGAATGTTTCAGATTCCAACATGAGGCCTTTCCAACCTTTTTCAGCCAGGGCACGGGTGTGGGAGTGGTTTAAACCATCATAGGCCCCAATATCTACGTAGACCCCTTTGGCCACGTCTAAATCCGCAAAGATATTGGCAATTCGCTCTATATGGGGAGAAAGAATCACCTGCCGGGGTTGAGAGGTGTCAAAACAAATCTGTTTCAGCCCTTCAAAAGGCACCCCATAATGGGCGGTATTGTTCAAAACAATGTGAAAATACTCAGGTTCTCGGGTGAGAACCGCGACTTCGGGGGGATGGATCAAAAAACGAACATTGCCATTGTGGTCATCTATGAGTGTCATGATTCGTATTATAGATTAAAAAAATGAGATTATTTTTTTAAATGGCAATAAATTTATTTAAATGGGGCCAACTTTCTAGCCAACGCTTGACTTTTTTTTCATAAGCAGATTCATCTGGACAATTTGGATTTGCTCTGAGTTGTCCAGACCAGAGATCTTCCAGGCCCCAAGGTGCCAGCACCTGCAGTCCGCTCTGGGTCTTGCGCACAGCGATGGCATGGCAGGTGGCTGGCCAGAGGTGCAGGGCTGCTTCCAGCGAGTTTAATGGAGCGATCTCTACCCCAAACTTGTCTGGGTACCAGAGGTGAACCCGTGCCTGATTGCGCAATTCAACTTCCAGATCGGGCCAGAGTTTTTGCGCGCTTTGAATCAAGTTGTCTTCAGCTTCCCAACTCAGATCTTCAGCATCAAAATAGATCACATCAAAATCCCGAATTCCGGTTGCTGGGGGTCTGCCCAACTGAATATTCCAGACGGTCTGCATAATACATCCCGCCGCCAACCAGGCCTCAACCGGGAGTTGGGGCAAGGTTTCGAGCAGGTGCCAAACGGTCGCATTTTGGTTCAAATAGCTGGCCAAACATCGGCTTTCTGCCTCGCTGATCTGAAAAGTTGCAGCCACAGCAAGATTGCCCTGTTTACCAATTAAATTGTTTGGAAATTCGGAACCCAGCAGAAGCCCCACTGTTTTGGTCGTAACCGGCATTTAGACTGCCTTGTAATCCGCCGCCAAAATCTTTGCTCATGCCGGCCTGTATCCCCGAATTGCTATAAGTGGCTTGATTGACCTGCACATAGGGCTGCACATAAGAGCTAAAACTGGCCGAGTGGGTGAAGTTGCGGCGGTAAGAGAGCTGACTGTTGACCTGATCGGTGGCATAGGTATAACGGCTGTCGATCATGACAGAGTGATTACCATAGCCGTAGCGCAAATTGAGATCGGTTTCTTTATTGTCAATGTCTCCGCTGCGCAAGCTGGTATTTTCAAAGCGTTGACGAATTGTCGCATCGTAAAAGTGATTGCGGATATTGCCGCTGGCGCCAAGACCAACCTGGCCCACGCCCAAATCGACCTGCCCATCTTGGATGCTGATCTCTGGGCTGACTTCCCCCTTGACCTTGATAAACTCGCGATCGATCAGATCAAAGCGCTGGTTAAAATTCATGGCCAACGGCGTGTCGGGATTGGCTTTGGAGTAGGCATAAGCAGCTGTGGCTGCCCCTGCCACCACCCCTGCCGCAATCCATTTGTTTTCTTTGGCCCAGTCCAGGGCCTCATCAGATTTGCGGCCGAGATAGCGATCCACCGCTTGCGATTCGGGTTTGTCGATTGAAAAGCCCCCATCGGCTTTGCGGGCCACACCCAACTGCAAGTCAAAGGCCCCTGTGGCATAACCCAGGCGCAGGCGTTGCATAACGTCGCCGCCGCTGTTAAAGTCTACCCCCTGAAAGGGGGCATTGAGGTCGTAATTGCGCCCAGAGAAACCCAGGCTGAGCACCTGACCGCCCAAACGGTAGCTCAATTCGGTGTTGTGGCTGGCCACGCCATCGCGGTTGAATTGCATTTCTTGGACGACACGGGCTTTGTATTTGTATTGATCAATGGTCCGCAGGGCATTGTCAAAGGTGCGTTGCTGTTCTTTGCCTAAAGCAACCCCGTTGGGTGAGCGGCGGAAGCCTGGCAGTTCTTGAAAGGTTTGAGCCAAACTGGTTAAACGATCTTCATCTTCACCGAGCAGATCGCGAAAGCGCTCGGGGTATTTGGCGATTTCTGTGAGGGTATCCAGATTGTCTTTGTGTTGGGGCGCATTTAAACGGGTCAGTAGAAGCTCGTAATCGCCCACCCCTGCACTGCTCAGGGAAGCATCGGGCCCCAAAAAGGCCGAGATGTGCTTTTGGGCCTCACGGGCCTCGGGGCTATTGAGGTGGGTATTAAAATAATAGCCCTCTTCGGGGGTCAGTTTGTCGGAGTCGCGCAGAGCGGCAATCAAATTGGGCGAGAGTTTAAGCAAACTTTGGGTGTTCGGTTCTAAAATGGCCTTGCGCAAAATTTCCAGGCCGCGCAATTCGGGTGAGCGTAAAACGGCAGAGCCAGTCGTCACCGAATATTGCGCTTCTTGGGCTTCGGCTTTGTCGTTGAGGGTAAAGCGCCGATCGGGTGTAAAAGCTCCATCTTTGCCACTGTCGAATAAAAACTCCACCATGCCGGGGGCTGAGCCCTGTTGGGCGAGCTGGGCGATCTCGGTTGTGATCTTTTTGCCATTGAGTTTAAAAAAATCGGGCACCCAATCTTGCTGTTGTTCCAGCTCCTCGTGGGCCAATACCGAATATTGCTCACCTTTTTTGACAATGGCCTCATTGCCTGGGCGGTCCAAAGCATATTGCCGGGCATCTTCCAGGTATTTAAAGCTCGTTGGCGTTGGCTTGATTTCTCCCATACCGGGATTATAGCCCCAGACCTTTAAAAACTTTCATCCTCGTCTTCAAGATCTGTGTCATCTTCGTCTTCACCGTCTTCGCTCAAATCTTGCTCTGAAACCACTTCGCCGTTCACAATGGTCTCAATTTTGTGGGTGATAACTTCACCATCGGGCTGTATCTCAGCAAACGCCCGTGTGCTAAACATCATGCCCGAATGGTTTTCGCTGGTGATAATCACCTGGGTATCGCTGGTAAACTCCCAAATATCCCGGCGCACGAGTTCATCGCCCCAATAGATATTTTGCTCGCGTTTGCGGCCATCGGGGCCATAAAGTTCTTCGACCCGCTGAGCTTCACTCTGGTAGCTGGTCACCATTTTAAAGCCGTCTTCGCGCTCTTGCACCTCTTGATAGGGTTCAAAATCTGTCAATTCATTTTCGGTCGCAAAACGATCCACGCGCCGGTTGAATTTGAGCCGAATGCCTTCCGCTTTTTCAAAATCTTCGACAAAGATGGCGTCCTCATCAAAGTTATAGGCACCGCTTTGGTAACAGGCTGCGATCGTGAGCAGCATTTTTTCGAGGCTTTCGTACCAGCGGGGAATGCCCTCCACATGGCTCAGAAACATATACACCGGGGCAGGTGGGTTCTCTGGGGCAAGGTCGAGCAAAAAATAATCGCCCATATAGCCAAAGATCGGAAACCAAGAGGCTTTCCATTCCAGGCCCTGTTCTTGGGCGTTTTCAATCGCCAGTGCATATTCTTCGAGGGCCTCTTCAAAGGGAAAAAAGGTAAAAGAATGAAAAAAAGGCGCGTTTTGGCTTTGGCCATTGTGCCAGGCATAGAGTTTGCTCAATTCGCTGGGCAGTTCAAACGGCAGTTCTGCCGCCAATTTTGCCAGTTTTTCGGGTTTGATCGGCGGCTCAAAAGCCTCAGCGGAGCGCGGGTGATGCTCTTTGTGCCAGGCTTCAATTGCTTGCAGGGTCTGTTGCAGGGTGGGGAGGATATTTGGATTTTTCATGTTTCTTTTCTCAAAGTGAACTTCAAGTCTGGCTTCAGTTTAACATGGGCTTTCGCCTTTTCTGACAAACCAAAGACCTTTGGGAAAACGAATAGTTTTGACTGTATCTATCTCGAAATAATCCGTATTGCATGGTTATTTGAATCAGCAATAAAGAGTTTATTTTTGCCATCTCCGATGACTGCATAAGGCCCATTAAATTTGGCTGTGCTGGCATTGCCATCTACGAACCCAGCTTCCTGTTGACCAGCCAAAATGCGTGTAGTATTTCTGGGGGCGAGTAAGTGAATTTGGTTCGTTCCCCGGTCTGCGAGCACGATTTCATTTTCAGAAACATGATACTGGCCGGTAATCATTCTTGAAAATGAATTTTGACGAAGACCATTTACAACTTTAGATGTGGTGTTTTCGATGGCTGATTCATCGGTGAGGATGGGTTCTGAATCTGAGAGAGAGATTTTATACGTTTTTTCACTTCCTAAACCAGTACTCCAAAGATGGCTTTGGGAATATACAAGCGCGGTTGGAAACTGCTTAAGATTTACAATCAAATTATGCATTGTAGTTTGATCCCATTTGCGTATTCGATCCAAATTATCTCCAATATAAAGGGTGCCATTTTGGTCAAAAACGAGGCATTCAGGATATACCAAGATGCCGAGAATGTCTGAAGTGGTTCGATTAATTTTTCCATCGCCCACAAAAGTACTGACAGTACCATCTGGGGTCAGTTTGCGGATACGATGATTAAAACTATCTGCAATATATAGGTTTCCCACTTTATCTAACGCCAAGCCGGTCGGACGGTTAAACATGGCCTGATCTGCGGAGCCATCTTGAAATCCCTTTTTTCCAGTGCCCGCCAAAGTGCTCACAATACCGTTGGTTGATATTTTGCGAATGCGGTGATTGAGGGTATCTGCAACCAAAAGATTGCCTTCTTGATCCAAAGCCAAGCCTCTCGGGTAATAAAAACGGGCTTGATGAGCAGGGCCATCTTGATAACCCAATTGCCCAGTACCAGCAAGCGTAGATACCATTATGTTACTTTGTGATCCTTCAAATGTGATTTGAAATGGGAAACTATTTGGTGTCAATGATTTGGGAATGTTTGATAAACCCACCTGGCAACCCATGAGGGAAAAAGCAAGCACCGGAAACAGAAATAACATTTTCATTTAATCGGTTCCTTTCCATTCAATCTGAGCCATTGATTGACAAGCTGCAGATATTCCAACCCCAATGGATTTTCACCCAACATATTTTTCAGTCTGAGAATTTCTTCCCTAAAGGCTTCATCTGCTTCAATTTCTCTGTTCATCAAAGAAGTTAAACGGGTAATCAGACGGGCTTGAGCCAGATTGAGCACATCCTGGTTGATAATTTCATCTCTTTTTTTTTGATAGACCTCGGTTTTGGTCGTATCAGACAGTGGATCTTGGTAAGAAATTTTTAATGTAAATGTATCAAGGGTTGTTAATTCTGAATTTTTTTGGATAAATTCTTCGAGGAAATACTGTGATGTATTAAATGAAAAATGGGTTGGGTCAACTAATTGTGGATTGAGAGATATTTGCTCTGCTGCTGTATGGCCATGAATGAGTTTTTCTGGATATTCTAAGCGAAATCGAACGTTTCGGGCGGCGACATTGACCAAAGCCATAAATCGGTCCTGAAAAGCTTTTTTTACATCTTGGCGTGTAATGAGCGGAAAAAAAGCCCCTTTACCGGCTTCTGTCATTTGATTGAGAAACGTTTGATTGAAATTTTCACCGATTCCCAGACCAGAAAAATAAATACCTTCACCTTGATTTTTTATTGTGCGAGAACTGATGTTCTGTACATTTACATCTCCAACATTTGCATATGCATCTGTAAGGAGAAGCACCCGATTGAGCTTTGAGTCATCAAAGTATTTTTGAGCTATGCGATAACCTTCAGCCAGCCCAGCTTCTAGGTTGGTTCCTGCAATTAGCTCTAACCCATCAATGGCATCTAAATAGTGCGTATCTGTGGGTAAGTAAACCAAATTCTCAAGAATGGTGGTTGTATTGTTTGAAAATTCAACGAGGTTGACTATATCTCCTGGCTTTAAGCTACTCCACAAGTTTTTTAATCCAAATTTAAGTAGTTCAAAACGACTGGGTATGGGGCCAGGTTCAAGCGCTGAAAAGGAGGGCTCATTCATTGACCCCGAAACATCTACGACCAATGTAAGAACCAGATTTTTTCGCTCTTCTTTGGTAATGACAGGTGCACTGACATGCACGCCCAAATAATATTTTTTTTCAAGCGATTCAGATACCTTTTGGGGTGCTTCACTCAGGCCCATGGAAATTTGAAATAAACCTGTGGGGGTTTGGTTCTGTTTTTGAAAGGTTTCATAATTCAGAAATTCCCAAGGTCTGATGGGTACATTATTATTGGGTAAACGATTATTCATTAATTGAAACTTGGCTAACTCTACGCTGGCTGTACTGGCAGAATCATCATAGGAGAGATAAAAGTATTTTTGTTTTTGATTGGGATTCGCAATTGTTTGTTCTTCGAGATATTCTGGGGCAGAATTTTGCTCTTTAGGCATATTTGGCATTAAAATCCCACCACCACCACCACCACCACCACCACCACCGCTCGGGGCTGGGCTACTTGTTGCTACGGCAGATGCGGATGGGGAGGCTGATGGCTTGGATAAATCGTTAGTTGGAATACTTTGAGTGCAGGCTACAAGTGACAATAAAAACAAGATGATTAAATATTGTTTGTGCATCATTCCCTCAAAACCACATAATTTTCTAGAGACGTTCGGAATTCATGACTTGTTCCTTTAATATTGGATGATCAGAAAAAATCCCGCTGCTAAGCAGATATGTTACTCTAAAAAAAAGACCCGAGGAGCTTGCCATGACAGACGCCGCTTTTGCTCACGTTGATCAGGTTGATCTGGAAACCCTGGGAAGACAGGCCAAACAGGCTTCGCGCGAGTTGGCCCGCCTGAATACCGAGCAAAAGAATGAAGTGATTCAAGCGATTGCCATGGCCCTGCGCGCCCACAGCGACGAAATTCTGGCCAGCAATTACCTCGATTTAGACGAAGCCAAGCAAAATGGCTTAAATGCCGCGATGTTGGATCGCCTGACCCTCACCGAAACCCGACTCGAAGCCATCGCCAAAGAGGTGGAAAACGTGGTCAGGTTGGCGGATCCCGTGGGGCAGGAATTTGACCAGCGCATGTTGCCCCACGGCATGCGCATCAAACGCCGCAGAACTCCCCTGGGTGTGGTGGGGGTGATATACGAAGCCCGGCCCAACGTGACGGTTGATGTGGCGGTACTCTGTCTCAAAACCAACAACGCCGTCATTCTGCGCGGCGGCAAAGAAACCCTGCGCAGCAACCAGGTGCTTGTGCGAATTTTGCGCCAGGCCCTGCAAGATCAAGGGCTCAACCCCAATTGTATTCAGCTGATTGCATGCCCCGATCGCGAACTTGTTCGGCAGATGCTTAAATTAGACAAATACATCGACATGTTGATTCCCCGTGGCGGTGCAGAATTGCACCAATTCTGCAAAGAAAACGCCACCATGCCAGTGATCACGGGCGGAATCGGCGTTTGTCATATGTATGTCGATGCCTTCTTGGACCTCGACTCGGCCATTCCGGTGATTTATAACGCCAAGGTGCAGCGCCCCACCGTCTGTAATGCCCTGGATACTCTTTTGGTGCATCATTTGATTGCCCCGGATTTGATACCCATGCTCGCAGAGAGTTTGGCCCAGGCCCAGGTCGAAGTTCGGGCGGATCTGCAGGCTTACCATCTCTTTGAACAGGAAAATTACCCCAAATTGGTGCATGCCAGCCACAGTGATTGGGGCACCGAGTTTTTGGATCTGGTGCTTTCGGTCAAAGTGGTCGAAGACCTCGACGAAGCTCTGGACTTTATCTCACAATACTCCAGCGGACACTCAGAGGCGATTCTGACGCTTAAAACAGAGCACGCAGAGCGTTTCTTGAACGAAGTTGACAGCGCAGCTGTGTATGTCAATGCCTCTACCCGTTTTACCGATGGGGCGATGTTTGGGCTCGGGGCCGAAGTGGCGGTTAGCACGCAGAAATTACATGCCCGGGGGCCCATGGCCCTTGAGGGGTTGACCACTTACAAGTGGCTGGTGGAAGGGCGTTGGAACGCACGGCCTTAAAACCGAATCAGCTCTTTGCCCCGCAACTCACTCAAATTCCGGGCTCCCACACAAAACATGGCCACCCGCAACTCCATCAAAAAGAGCTGAATGCGTGCGGCCACGGCCTCGGGGGATTCGGTGGCAGCCTTTAAAAAAGGCTGGGCCACACTCACGAGATGGGCCCCCATGGCAATGGCTTTGGCGGCATCGAGGCCTGTTCGGATACCGCCGGAGGCGATCAGGGGCATCTCTGGGGCCCCTTGGCGGCACAACTGCAGCGAGAGGGGGGTTGGAATGCCCCAATTGGCAAAGGTCTCACCCAATTGGCGGCGCAGCGGATCGGTGCTGCGTTGGGATTCGATCAGCGACCAAGAGGTGCCCCCAGCCCCGCTGATTTCGAGCGCAGCGACCCCTGCCTGAGCGGCTTTTTTGGCCAATTCGCTGGAGAGACCACAGCCGCACTCTTTTAAGAGCAGAGGAAAAGGCAGGTCTTTGCAGAGCGCTTCAATTTTGGGCCAGAGATCTTTAAAATGGGTGTCTCCTTCGGGCTGAATGGCCTCTTGCAGGGGATTTAAGTGTAAATACAGGGCGTCGGCACCAATCATTTCAACGGCTTGGCGACAATGACTATCGTCAAAACCACAATTGAGCTGAACCGCGCCCAAATTGGCCAAGAGCAAAATATCCGGGGCATATTTGCGCAGGTCAAAACTGGCGTGAGAAGTCGGATCCACAAACATGATCCGCTGTGAACCCACCCCCATGCCAATGCCTGCATTTTGAGCCGCTTGGGCCAAATCTTGGTTTATCCGCCCCCCCTGAATCGGCCCCCCAGTCATGCTGGCAATCAGGAGCGGGGCCGCCAGTTTTTTGCCGAGGAACTCACAGGAGAGGTCAATTTCTTCTAAGCTGATCTCAGGCAGGGCCTGGTGAACAAAGTGCAGATGTTCAAAGCCTGTGGGGGTATCAAATTGGGAGCGCGGCCCCAAGGCCAGGGCGATATGGTCCAATTTGCGTTGGCTCATATTTGTCTCACTCATGGGAGACCTCCAAAGGGGGGATGTCAATTTCAAATACCTGTGTGGCCCCGGCCTGTTCCAGGGCCTGTTTGATTGAATGTCGCTGCTCAGGTTCTGAGAGCGCCACCATCACCCCGCCGCCGCCAGCACCTGAGAGCTTTGCTCCCAATGCGCCTGCCTGACGGGCAGCGGCACAGAGTTCGTTTAAGCGGGGGTGAGAGACCCCCAATTGAATGAGTAATTCGTGGTTGCGGTTGAGCAAAACACCCAGGGTTTCTCTTTCGTTTTGTGCCAAACAGCTTTCAGCCCGCTGAACCAAGTCGCCAATTTCGCGGATCCAGGCCTGGGCTTTTTCGGGTTCGGCGTTTAAACAGGCGGCAACTTTTTCAACCTGGGTGCGGGTGGCTGCCGACAACCCTGAATCGGCCACCAGCAAATGCAAGGGGTGAGACAATGCCAAGGCTCGGACGCCTTTGTTGCGGTGAAACCAGAGCGGGGCTGCGCGCACAATCACCTGGGCGTCAATGCCACTCGGCCGACCATGGTAAATTTGGTCGATGCCTGTGACAAAATCCAAGGTCTGTTGCTGGCTGGGGAAGTGGTTTAACCAGGCACTGAGGGCCCGCCAGAGCGCCGCGGTAACGGCTGTTCCACTTCCCAGCCCTCGGGCCACAGGAATGTGGCTTTCGATGCGCAGGGTACAATTGGGCCAAGCTGACTCATATTCAGCCAAGGCCCGCACCAGGGTTTCAATCAGGGGCTCAGGAGAAGCCTGTGGCGCTTCGGGCAATTCCCAGAGCGCGGGCAAATCAGGGGCTTCGAGCAACACGCCCGGTGATTCTGAGGCCTCTATCCAGACCCGGGCCTGAAGCTGAGGCAAAGGCAAGGCCAAAGCAGGCATGTTGTAAACGACGGCGTGTTCACCCAGCAGGATTAACTTGGCACAGGCCTGTCCGCTTGTCATTGCCAGGGCTCATTTCCTGCCAAGATCATGGCGTCGGCGCGGTTTGCTCTTCTAAAATTTGGCGGGCGCGGCTGACAGAGACGTCTTTGAGACTCACCAATTGTGCAGCCAATTCGTCGATCATGTCCCCGCTGGCACCTGCTGTCATTGCCACGGTGCGGGCGTGTAGGGCCATATGGCCTTTTTGAATGCCATCGGTGGCCAGAGCGCGGATCGCAGAGAGATTTTGGGCCAACCCCACACAGACGCAGACCTCTGCCAATTCTCGGGCACTGCGCACCCGCAGAAATTTGAGGGCAATCTGGGACATTGGGTGCAGAGAAACGGCCGCACCGACAATGCCCACCGCCATGGGCAATTCCAATTCTCCCACCAAATTTCCCGCTTCGTTGCGGTACCACTCGGTCATGGCGCGGTACTGGCCCGAACGGGCGGCATAGGCGTGGGCTGCCGCTTCTACTGAGCGCCAATCGTTGCCGGTGGCCATAATCACGGCATCGACGCCGTTCATCACGCCTTTGTTGTGGGTCACGGCCCGGTAAGGGTCGAGCACTGCAAAGTTCTGAGCCTGCACAATGCCTTCGATCACGTCTTCGCCCTTGAGTTTGGAAGTATTAAAACAATGGGGCGGAATTTCAACTGTGGCTTTGGCCAAACGGCGGTCGGCCAAATTGGAAAGTATGCGCAGATACACCCTGCCCCCTGTGAGTTTTTCAATACTGGGAGCCAGGCCTTCGGCGGTGGTATTGATCAAATTGGCACCCATGGCATCACAGGTGTCGATCAAAACATGCACAACCAACATGCGGCCATAGGGCGAATCGGCACTGCCAAGCTGGCGCACTTCGATGTCTTTGACACCGCCGCCGCGCGTGACCAAATTGGCAACATACAAATTGCCCTCGGCAATCAGTGCTTCTTTGGCGGCCAAAACAGCGGCTTCTGCCGCTTCAAAATCTGGGCAATGCACAACCTGGATCTGGCCGATCATTAGGGGTTCGGTGCTGGTGGTTGTAAAGCCCCCTGCACAGCGGATGATCTTGGCTGCAAAACTGGCAGCGGCCACCACAGAGGGCTCCTCGATCGCCATGGGCACGAGGTATTCTTTGCCGTTGATCAAAAAATTGGCACCCACACCCATGGGCAAAGAATAAATGCCCACGGCGTTTTCGATCATTTTATCTGCTTGTTCCAGGGCCAGAGCCCCTTGGGAACTGAGGGCTTCAACTTCTTCCACACCCAGTTCGTAGACTTCCGCCAGTTTTTCGATCCGCTGCTCAATTGAGAGCAGGTAAAAACCGGGAATGCGAGATGTTTTCACGCGTCTCCAGCCGAGTTATCTATGCGGCCCTCCATTTTTTCGATCGTGTACGTCATGGCTTTGACCGCTTCTTTGATTTCGTCTTCGCCCCCGGCCAAATGCAGTCGGCCAAAGGCCCCAAAGGCACGGATTTCGAGAATCTTCAGCGGAGCGGCTTTTTCTGCCTCGTTGGCAGCCAGGAGCGCATAACCAGCGGGATAGGTTTCGAGCACGTAGAGGGTTTCTCCAGCTTTGATCATATCTCCATGGCGCATGCGATTGATCAACATCGAGTGGTGGGGGTCTATGCCGGTGATCATTTGATTGGTGGTGATCACGGGTTTGATGCGTTGGTTGATATCCATGCCCAGCTCTTCGAGCACAATGTCGCCCGCTGAGCGTACTTCGGCTTGGTCAAAATCGTGGACTTCGAGAATGCCAAATTGGCGCTCGACGACCTGCATGCCGGGTTTGACACGGGTGCGTTTGAGAATTACATCGGTCAGGCGGTTGATTTCAATGCCGGGTCCGATTTCAATAAATAGAGAGGCCTGGCCTTCGATGGGCAAATAACCCTGGGAGATGGTGGCCTGGAAAGCGGCGACCTGGGGCTGCAAAATGTCGATATATGTAAACGTTCTGAGTTCGATCATGCGGGTAGGTGTCCTTGTGCATGGATTTGCTGGGCATTATACCACAGGGAAAAACTGACTTTATTCAAGGCCCGGCAAATCTCCCTGAGGGTGTTATAATGAGCGAACAGCAACATTGACCGCCCGTGTGCCGGTCCCGCAGGGAGGAAAGGGAATGAAATACAAAGCCACATTGGACTTTGCTCAAACCATGGATGCCAACGATCCCCTGCGAGAATACCGCAGCCAGTTTTATCTGCCCCCTGGTAAAACCCGCTTCGAAGCCATTTATCTCTGTGGCCATTCTCTGGGCTTACAGCCCCGCAGCACCCGCAATTTGATTGAAGCAGAAATGCAAGATTGGCAAAACCTGGCGGTCAAAGCCCATTTTGAGGGCGCGCACCCCTGGATGTATTATCACGAAATGGTCACCGACTCTCTGGCTGCTTTGACCGGGGCCCGGCCCATGGAAGTGGTGGCCATGAACTCCCTCACCACCAATTTGCACTTAATGATGATCAGTTTCTACCGGCCCACCCTCGATCGGCCCAAAATTTTGATCGAAGGCCCGGCTTTTCCCTCTGATCGCTATGCCGTGATCTCCCAGATGATGTATCACGACCTCGACCCCGAAGAGTGTTTGATCGAGATCAAACCCGAGCGCGACAGCGGCGGTGTCAGCACTGAACAGATTTTGGCTGCGATTGAGGAACACGGAGAAGACGTGGCTTTGGTTTTGCTCAGCCCTGTCAATTACACCAGTGGTCAATTGCTGGATATCCGCGCCATTGTGCGGGCAGCCCAAGCACGGGGCTGCAAAGTGGGCTTGGATTTGGCCCACAGCATTGGCAATGTTGTGCTCAAATTGCATGAATGGGACGTGGACTTTGCGGTTTGGTGCAGTTATAAATACCTCAATGCCGGGCCCGGTGGCATTGGTGGCTGTTTTGTCCATTCCCGCCATGCCGACGACAATCTGCCCCGTTTGGCCGGTTGGTGGGGGCACAACCAGCAGACCCGCTTTCAGATGCCACCTGACTTTGATCCCATCCTCGGGGCCGAAGGTTGGCAATTGAGCAATCCCCCCATTTTAAGTTTGGCCAGTTTAAGGGCCTCTTTGGCCCTCTATGACGAAGTGGGGATCGAGCGATTGCGCGCCAAAAGTCGTTTGTTAACGGGTTATTTGGAGTTTTTATTGGCCGAGATTCATTCAGATAAAATTCGCCAGATCACGCCCAAAGACCCCTCTCAACGCGGCTGTCAGCTGTCTCTTCAGATCAAAGGCGGACGGCTCTTACATGATCGTCTGCAAGAATTAGACATTGTCTGCGACTGGCGCGAACCAGACATACTGCGTCTGGCCCCTGTGCCCTTTTACAATAGCTTTACAGATATCTTCCAAACCGCAGAAGGACTCAAACAGGTTTTAAAAATATGAATGAACTGACAGTGGTGGGTTCGGGACTGGCGGGCACCTTGCTCAGTTTGGTTCTGGCCCAAGCGGGTCATGGGGTGCGTTTGTTTGAACGCCGGGCAGATATGCGCAAAGTGCCCCAAGGGGCCGGACGCTCGATCAATTTGGCTCTCTCGGCACGGGGGCTCCACGCCCTCGCCGAAGTGGGACTCAAAGAGGCGGTGATGCAAGCTGCAATCCCCATGCACGGCCGCATGGTGCATGATCTGAGTGGCAAACAGACCTTTCAGCCCTACGGCCAATCGGGGGAGTACATTAACTCAATTTCCCGCGCGGCTCTCAACCAAACCCTGATCGAGGCGGCAGAACACACGGGCAAAATCCAGATTGTCTTTAACCAGCGCTGCACCGGCTATGATTTCGCCAAACACCAGGTCCAGTTTGTCGACGATGAAAACCAATTTAATTATGACTTTCAGGCCCGTGGCCCCGTCTTTGGGGCTGATGGTGCAGGTTCACAATTGCGCCGGGCCTTGGTGGAGCGGGTACGGGTCAATTATGCTCAGGACTATCTCGCCTACGGCTACAAAGAATTGACGATTCCCGCCGCACCAGACGGGGGCTTCCAAATGGAGCCCAATGCCCTGCATATCTGGCCGCGCAGCACCTTTATGTTGATCGCTCTGCCCAATCCCGATGGTAGTTTTACTTGCACGCTTTTTTATCCCTTTGATGGGCCCCAAGGATTTGAAAACCTGCAAACGCCTGATCAGGTGCAGACCTTTTTTGAAACGCAGTTTTCTGATGCCGTGCCGCTGCTAAACCATTTGCAGACAGAATTCTTTCAGAATCCCACCGGAGCCCTGGCGACGATCCATCTCTCGCCTTGGCACAGTGGCTCAGAGCTGCTCTTACTGGGAGATGCGGCGCATGCCATTGTGCCTTTTTTCGGCCAGGGAATGAACTGTGCTTTTGAAGATTGCACGGTGCTCCGACAGGTCATGGCCGAATTTGGCCAGGCCTCGGGCGACAATTGGGAGCAAATTTTTCAAGCCTATGCGCTGCGCCGCAAACCCGACACAGATGCCATTGCCGATCTGGCCCTCGAAAACTTTATCGAAATGCGTGATGCTGTGGCCGACCCTGGCTTTGTCTTGCGCAAACAAGTCAGCCTGCTGCTGGAACAGCGCTTTGGCCGACGTTTTATTCCCAAATACTCCCTGGTCAGCTTTCACCGGGTGCCTTATTCTTTGGCCAAAATACACGGGGAATTTCAGCTTCAAATGCTTGAAAAACTCTGTCATGGGCTAACCGCACCCGACGATCTGGACTGGGATTTGGCCGCGACCCTGATTGACAACTATTCTCAAACAGCTCCGAATTTGGGAACCTTTTTGGAGCAAGAAAGACATGCGCCCTGATCAACAATTGAATCAAGCCTGGCAGAACCTCTCTGCAGGCCGCTGGGAGGATGCCGAAAAATCCCTGTTGCAAATGAGTTTGAATTCCGAAGCCCTGGCAATGTTGGGTTCTCTGTATTACCAGCAAGAAGATTACGAAAAAGCGATTCCCAAACTCGAAAAAGCGCTTAAATTGGCGCCCAAGCGCCACGATCTCTACCCCTTGTTGGGGGCGGCTCTGCAGCTTTCCGGCCGGGTGGCTGAGGCCTTGCCGTGGTACCAAAAGATACTCAAAGCCGACCCAGAGAATCCCTCTCATTTGTATAATTTGGCTTCGGCCCTCAAAGAGGCTGCGCAATATGCAGAAGCGGCCCAGCTCTTTGAAAAACTGCTCAGCCAACACCCCGAACATTTGCGGGCCCGCAATAATTTTGGTGTGGCATTGCTGGCCCTTGGGCGCATTGCTGCCGCTTCAGAGCAATTTGAATGGGCGGTTAAATTGGCCCCAGACTATGCCTTGGCCTGGATCAATTTGGGCGATGCGCGCCTGCAATTGGGACAATTAATCACGGCCAAAACAGCCTTTGAAAAGGCCTTAACTCAGATGCCCAAAGAGCCGAGCCTTTTGGCGCGTATGGGCCGTGTCTGCCAGCTTTTGGGCGAACTAGAGGCCGCTGCCAAATGGCTGGAAAAGGCCCTCAAACTCACTCCCCACGATTCAAGCTTGTGGCGCAGCCAAGGCGTGACCTTACAGGCTTTGGGGCATTGGCCTGCCGCTCAAACGGCTTTTGAAAAAGCCCTGTCGCTCAACCCCGATTATGCCGAAGCGCGCAATAATTTGGGCAATTTGCTCAAAGAGCAAGGTCAAATGGCGCAGGCCCAGACCCAGTTTGAGCAAGTGCTCAGCCAATCCCCCAGTGATGCCCAGCGCATCCGATTGGCCACTTTGGCTCCCCCTGTCTACGCCAGCCTCGAAGACCTCCACCACTGGCGGCAACGCATTGAAAAAGCCGTCGGAAATTTGGCAGAGCTGCCATTGCAGATCGCTGACCAGCTGACGGAAATCGGCCAAGCCAATTTTTATCTGGCCTACCAGGGCTATAACGACCGTGAATTACAAATGGCCATTGCCGGACTCTATCGCCCACTTTTGCCCGAGCAGGTTTCCGCCCAGACAGATCGCCCCCAAAGTGAGCGGAAACGGGTCGGGTTTTTATCGGGCTTTTTTTACAATCACAGCATTTGCCATTATTATACCCAGCATATTTTGGGCCTGGACCCCGCACAATTTGAAGTCTTTCTGTTGCTGGCCCCTGGCAATCCCCAAGACAGCGCCACCGATCGCCTGAGTGCCTTTGCCTCACAAACCCTGCGTTTGCCCCGCGATCTGTCTTTGGCCCGCCAACAGGTAGCAGATTTGCACCTCGATGCCTTAATCTACCCAGATATTGGCATGGAGCCCTTTGGCTATTTTCTGGCGATGACGCGCTTGGCTCCCATTCAGGCGGTTTTGCCTGGGCATCCTGTGACCACAGGAATACCGACTTTGGATTATTTTGTTTCCAATGCCCCCATGGAATTGCCCGAGGCCCAGGAGCATTACAGCGAAACGCTGATAACGTTGCCTGGTTTACCCGTGTCTTATGCCAAACCCGAAATGCCCAAAACCTGGCTCAGCCGCACCGAATTGGGCTTGCCCGAGCAAAAACACCTCTATCTCTGTGCCATGACCCTGTTTAAAATCCATCCCCTCATGGATGTCGCTTTTAAGCAGATCCTCGAAACTGATCCCTTGGCCGAAATCTGCCTCTTTCGCTTTCAAGAGACAGGACAGCATCTCTTATTACAGGAGCGGCTGCAGCGCAGCTTGGGGCCCTTGGCGGAGCGCGTCAAATTCTTGCCTTGGGCGTCCAAAGAGGCCTTTTTTAGCCTTTTGGCCCAGGCCGATCTGGCCCTCGACTCTCACCCGTTTGGCGGCGGTAGCACCCATTTTCTGACCTTGGCCACCGGCACGCCTGTCTTAACCTGGGCCAGCCCTTGGTTGCGGGGGCGCAGTGCCGCAGGCATGTACCAATTGCTCGAGATTCCCGAATTGGTCACGGTCTCCGCCCAGGACTTTGCCAGGCGGGCGGTTGAAATTGCCACCCAGCGTGAATTGCGCCATGCCCTCTCACAGCGGATTTTGGCCGGTCACTCCCTGCTCTTTGACAACCTCCAAGGCCCCCGCGAATTTGCGACTTGGTTGACTTCACTTTTAAAAATTTAAGCAAACTTTCAGTTTCATTTTCGCCTTTCTAAAGCGAATGAGAATTTCATCGATTAAAATAAAGTAAGTTACCCTAGCGGGCTATTAATACGATGGAAAGTTGATCTTGATGGATTTTAGCGCATTGGCCGGGGCCCGAGAACAATTGGTATCTGAACTCAATGCCGGTCACCGCGAAGTGTCTGAACTGAGTGCATTTCAGGGCTTTTGTTGCCTATTGGCTGCAGAGCAAGCAGGGTATCAGGCCCCCGAATTGCTCAAAAAAGCCGCTGATGCCTTTGGGATTAGCTTGCAATACAACCGCAAAAATCCACAGCCGCTGATTGGCTTGGCTTATCTCTTTTTGCTGGTCAAAGACCCCCGCGGTGCCGCACCTTATTTGGCAGAAGTGGAAAAATTGGCACCAGATTACCCTGATTTGCCGCCTTTAAAATACTGGCTTTCAGGCAAAAAACCTATCACCCAGGCCGATTCCGATGCGGATTTTCGCTATGAAGAAGTGGAGCGGCTGATCAGCGCATCGGTGGCACAGTATTTGCAATTGCATCCATTGCCTTCGATTGAGCCCCAACTCTATCTGCGCCTGCAGGAACAGCACATGGCCTTGCGTCAGCTCTGCGAAAGGTTGCAAAACCAGCTCAGTGACTTGCAGGCCGAAACAGAGAGTTTTTACAAACTCCAACCGCTCTGGGAGCAATTAAAGGCCTTTGAAGTGGCTGTCAAGGTTTCTCAGGATTTTTTGCGCCTGGTCAAACGGATACAAACAGATATCTCTGAGGTGGAAAAATTAAACCAATCCCTGCAGCATGAACGGACCCATTTAAATGAATTGGAGCAAAGTTTGGAATCACTCTTGGATCGCTGTGATGCAATCGCTGATCAGCTTGACGATTATGACCAGCAAGGCTTCGCGATTGTTGATGTGGAAAAATACTACCAAACCCTGTGTCAGAAAATTGAAAATTTGCAAGAAAGTGTCGAAGACAGTTTGGCGCGTTTTCAACCCACCACTTTGCAGGCCAATTTGAGGTAAAACAGACATGCAAGCCATACCCGTCCGCTCCAACCCCATTGTACCGATGATGCGTACCGATGCCCCCAGAGGCCCGATGAGTGTTGCTTTTCGGCCTGTTCCTGCAACAGAAATGGCCCAGCATCAGCAAAATGCCCAGGCTTCTACCGCTGCCAAGGCTTTGGGCAGCAAAGCGCAGATCGATCTGCTCAAAGCCAAAATTGACAATGTCAGATTTTCAGCCGAGGACTTGCCAACCAGTAACCCGCTGAGCAAACCTCCACCGAGTACCCTGGCTACCGTTGGCTCTTACCTCAAATATTATGGCAAGGGGCTTTTGCGCACCCTCGAAACCGTAACAGTCTTGCCATTGCTGGTGGACAAAGGGGCCCGCAAAGATCTGGCAGCCCTGATGGGTACGCTCAAAGACAGCTGGGACAGCACCCTTGCTAATTCCGATGCAGCTGTGGGCAATCAATATATCCGTGAGGGTCAAAAATTGGTCAACCAAGCCAATCAGCTGGACCAGCGGGCTGCCCTGACCCCAGCAGATGTTGAATTTGGTATGCGACAAGAATTGGCTGTCGCTATTCAAATGCGGGACACGCTCCAAGCCAAACCCGTCCGCTCTTCCGCAGAAAATGCTGAATTGAGCCGCTTAACCGAAAAGGCCCATCTTTTAGATGGCCATTTGGGCCAGGTCGATCATTTGCGGCAACAGGCCAGCCTCCTGCGCAAACAGGGAGAATCTGCTGTCCAATTGGGTATGAAAGTACGTGGCGATAAAAGTGAATTGGCAACCAAATATTTGGGTTATCCACTTTTGCTTAGCGGTTCTGCCGGGAAAAGTGCGTTCACGGCGGTTCAGGCCGGTACTGGGTTGGCCAGAGGCAGCGGTGTCGAGGTCAGCCTCGAAGTGGGAGCCAAGGCTTTGGGGGTGACAACCCAGACTTTGCAATTGGTCGGTTTGGCGGGGGCCGGAGTCAGTGCCGCGATTGATGGTTATGATTTTTACAAGACTTCTAAGGCCCACAACCAGGCCATGAATAAGCTTGAAATGGCCGAAGCCCTTTTGACTGACCACGCCGGCCGCGAAAAAATGGCCAAAAATCTGGATGCAGAAGCCACCCGCCTCGAACAGCCGGGTTTGAAAGGCAGCATGGTTCGCTTGGGGGCCAAACTCAATCCCTTTTCAGACCGGACCCATCCCGAAGTCCTGCGGAATAAAGCGATAGCCATTCGGGCGATCGACCCCAATCTCTCAGCAGCCACCCTCGACCCTGCTGTCAAAGCGGTTGTTACCCAGATCAAAGAGCATGCCGATATTGATAAAAAACGCATGGCCATGATCAAAAATGTGGTGGGTATAGTGGGTGCTGCTTTAACGGTGGCCGCGCTGACGGTGGTTTGCCCCCCTGCTGGATTGGTGGTTGCGGCCTGCGTGATTGGCGTGGCAGCGGGTGGTGCTGGACTGTATATGTCTTATAATAATTGGGCTACTGGCTCGCAGCGTTTTCAAAATGTGGTCGATTTGCGCCAGGGCTTGGGCCAAATCGAACTCAAACAATCCCTGATCACCCGCGAGATCAACCAATTAGAAGCCCTGCCCGGCGCACAAGACCCCGACTCACAAAACGGCCAAAAACTGACGCTTTTACGTGGACAGCAGCTTGAATTGATTGGGTTGCGCAGAGAGGCCACACTCAATTTATTGGCAGCTTCACCCGATGAGGCTGCCGTGCATATTTACCATCAGGCCAAAGGTGGGGATCGCCAAATGCACTATCTTGCCAAACAGGTTTTGGGTATTGATTACGAAAACCTGCCCGAAAGTGTGGCCATTGATGCCCTTGCCAGAGGCATGCACCTGGATGTAAACAAATGATTTCTGCAGAATTGGAAAACAGCTCCCCTTTGGGCCGCTTGGCATTGATCTTCAATCAAATTGGCTTGCCCAGTTATCTCTCCCCCAAAGATGCCGAAGTGCCGTTTGAATATCTCTTGGTCGCTTTGGATGAACAACCGCAAACAGCCGCCAAAAATCTGCTCAAATTGGTTTTTATCGAAGATATTCTCAATACCCCTGGTGCACAGGGCGAAGAAGTGCAACATCCAGAGCGTTTGGGGCGCTTTGCCACTTTGCAATTTTATTTAGAGCAGCCGTTAAAATTGCCGACAGCACGATTATTGGACACTTACCGGCTGGTATCAGCTTTGAGCAGCCTGATGCCCAATGGCGCGCTTGTGCTCAACGAAGCCGAAAAAAACAGCCTGGTTTATTATTCCCATACCTTAATGATGCGGCCAGACAGCCTGGATCTGGGGCCAGTGATAGATCTAATTGAACAGACCCGGTTTTTTCTCAATCGCTTTTTGCCCAAAATTCATGAGTTCACAAGTTCGGCCAAATCGCTGAAACAGATTTTGGCAGAGACGCAAAAGGCCTTGGTGGAAGCCACACAACCCCCTGCCCCTTAAAAATTTCAGATACATGCACGCCCCCCTTGACAAAAGATTATGAAAACGTTAAGATGGTGTTAATAAAGGTTAATCACAAGTTAATTGTTCGTGCCTAAACGAACCCTTGCAGGAGTCTTAACCCCATGAAAACATTATTTACACTTTTCACCACTGCCCTGATGCTTTCTTCGCTGAGTGCCTGCCAAACCCGCACTGCTGTCATGCCTGTCGCCCCTGTTATGTTGCAAGCTCAGGCCTCTACCCGCGTGATCTACCACGTTGTGCCCGAAAGCAAAGCCAAAGTTTGGCATATTAAACTGCAACGTAATCCCGCACCTCTTGCCACCTTCACCACCAAAGAAGCTGCTGTGGCCGCCGGTCGCACTCTGGCCAAATCCCAACCCCTGGGCCAACTGATTGTACATTTGGCCAATGGCCGCATTGAAACTGAGTATACCTATGGAAATGATCCGGCCAATTCAGCCGGTTAATCTCGACCAACACATTAAACCGTCCACCATGTAAAGGGTGGGCGGTTTTTTTATTCTTTCTATTGATTGCTTTGTTATGGGCGTGAAGGATTTTGACTAGGGTGATGATATGATAGATCACATTCTTTTCCTGTTTAAGGAGACTGCCCATGCTCTTTCGCTCAATGACACTTTGTGTTCTGAGTTTGTTTTTGTTTACGGGTTGTTACTCTCAATTTAAAACCCACGATCCAGACGCTGAAGCGGTTGTACAAAAATTGGTAGATACAATTGTGAGCGGTCAACGCAGCCAGATAGCTGAGATGGTCAGCTTGCCTTTTTGGATGGACAAATGGCACACCGATCTTGAAAGTGTGCGTGCCAAATTGGGGGGAAATGAAGGCGGACCCAAAGCTGTCAAAATGAAATTGCGGCTTTTCCCACTCTCAGAATTGGCTGTGCGCAAGCCAATTCTTTGGCAAGAGTTACAAGAAGCCGATCCAACTTGGTTGGCTGATGTCGTTCTCGCTGAAATGACCCTTGAACTGAATGGAAAAACGGAAGTTGGGTTGTTGTTCTTGCGCAAAGTAGGCACGCAATGGCGTTTGGCGGGATTGGTGGAGCAGTAAGAGAAGATGCAAAGTACGTCAGAAATGTTAAACTCGGCTGAATTTAAGGCCTTGGTTTCTCAACGTTGGTGGGTTTCTGGCCTGTTATTATTGGGGCTCTTCGGGAATTATTATGGATTTTTATTGTTGATTGCTTACCAAAAACCGATCATGACCCTGCAAATCTGGGGCAAAACGCCGCTGGGTATTCCTTTGGGGGCAGCGGTGATTGTTTTCTCTTGGCTCTTAACGGCTGTGTATGTTGTTTGGGCAAATCGGGCCTATGACCCAGTGGTACATCGCTTGGCACAAGGCCTGAAAGCAGAAAATCCATGAACTCAGCTGTGGTAACGACGACGAGTTTAGGACAACCCACCCCAGCTGCAATCGGCTTTTTCTTGCTGATTGTTTTGCTTACGCTGGGAATAACTTGGTGGGCTGCCCGGCGCACCCGCTCAGCCTCAGAATTTTATGCGGCTGGCCGCTCGATCAGCGCTTTTCAAAATGGTCTGGCCCTGGCGGGGGATTATATGAGCGCAGCCTCATTTTTGGGCATTGCCGGGATGGTGGCACTGAAAGGTTTTGACGGCATGATCTATGCCATTGGCTGGCTGGTCGGTTGGCCCGCGCTGATGTTTTTGGTGGCTGAGCCCCTGCGCAATTTGGGCAAATACACCTTTGCCGACGTCGTGGCATTTCGCTTACAACAAACCCCCGTGCGCATTGCCGCTGCGTTGGGGGGCATATTGACAATCCTCTTTTATACCATTGCCCAAATGGTGGGCTCGGGGGCCTTGATTCACCTGATGTTTGGGGTGCCCTATGAAGTGGCTGAAGTGGCTGTGGGCGTGATTATGTTGGCTTATGTGCTCTTTGGGGGCATGTTGGCCACCACCTGGGTGCAAATTGTCAAAGCCCTGCTCTTGCTCTTTGGGGTGACCGTGATGGTGGTGCTGGTCTTGGCACGCTTTTCGTTTAATCCAGTAGAGTTGTACACAGCGGTGGCCAACCAATATGGCCAAGCAGCACTGGAGCCCGGTGGGCTGGTCAGCAACCCACTCGATGCGATTTCACTGGGATTGGCCCTGATGTTTGGTCTGCTCGGTTTGCCGCATATTCTGATGCGCTTTTATACAGTGCCAGATGCACGTTCAGCAAGACTTTCGGTGCTTTATGCCTCGGGCTTTATTGGCTATTTTTACCTGATTATCCCCATTGTGGGTTTTGGGGCGGCGGCTTTAATCGGTCGCAACGTGATTGCCGGCATCGACAAAGGGGGCAATATGGCCGCGCCGCTTCTGGCCGAATTTTTGGGCGGAACCCCTTTTCTGGGGTTTATTGCCGCGGTGGCGTTTGCCACCATCTTGGCCGTGGTGGCTGGCCTGACCCTGGCCGGCGCCTCTGCTTTCTCTCACGACATTTACGTGCATATTATCAAACGCGGTCACGCCAGTGAACACGAGCAAATGCGCGTGGGCCGGATTGCCACTTTGCTCTTTGGCTCTTTGGCCGTCATATTGGGCATGGTGTTTAAAGGCCAAAATGTGGCCTTTATGGTGGGTCTGGCTTTTGCGATTGCTGCCAGTGCCAATTTTCCGGCCTTGCTGCTCTCCATTCTCTGGAAGCGGTTTACCACACTGGGCGCGGTGGGCTCAATTTTAACCGGGGCCTTTTTGTCGGTGGGCCTGATTATTCTCAGTCCCACCATTTGGGAAGAGATCCTCAAGAATCCAGCGGGTTCAGCGCTTTTTCCGCTCAAAAATCCCGCCTTGGTCTCGATGAGTGCGGCCTTTTTGGTCGGCATTGTGCTCTCCCTTTGGAAGCGCGAGCCCCAAGCTGAAGCGCTGTATGAAAGCGAAAAACTGCGCGTTTATTTGGGGGTGGGGGCAGAGTAAATCCAGACAAGAGTTTCCAATGCAATTTTCTGCAGATGTTATCCAGTAAAAAATCTTTTAGGTGTCTGCCATGAACTTCCTGACAAAACGCCCTGCCTTTCACCGTTTCCCAGGCCAAAGAAGATACCTTTTGCGCAGACAGGCAGCGTTTGGTTGGCTCTTGGGGGTTTGCCTTTGGATTGCCCCCGTTTTTGCGCAAACGCCCTCATATACCCAGCCCCTATCTGATGCGCAAGGCAATTGGCTCACCAATGCCGGCCCTGTTTCTGGCCAAGCCAAATCCCCGCAGACGCCAGGTGCGCTTTGGCGGGTGGTTTCACCTCAGCTCAATTGCAGGGCCCAACCCAGTCGCCATGCGGCTCTGATTGTGACCTTTCGGCAGGGCCAACTTTTGCAGGCCAATCTGGGCCGGGGCGGCTCCGATGAGGTGTTTTTCAATGCCTTGGACCGCGCTCAACATCCCTGGATGTGGGTGCGCAGCCCCCAAGGCGATAATTTGAATTGTTTTGTGCGCGCCCACCGCAGCTTTATTCTGCCTTTAAAAGCCCCTGCTTGGCAAAGGGACAAGATTCATCCAAGATAGCCACGTGAGTTAGGGTTGGGGTTTGGACGCAAATTCAAAGCGGGTATGTACGCCATAGTGGTCAGAGACAAACATGCCCTCTACAGCTTGGTCAAAGGCCAGTTTGGAGCTAAGGACTTTGACCTCGGTCTCTTGGCCGGGGCGATAAAAGACATAGTCGACCCGCTTGCGGTTTTCGGGATTGCTCTTGTAGGGATTGGTCTTGCCGTCACTGGTATAACCGGGATCATTGGGGTTGGCCTCGTGAAACGAATCCTTGAGGCCTGCTTTGAGTAACATATCGTAGACGGGCTGCTGATCTTGGGTATTAAAATCTCCCAGCACCAGGATTGGGTGGCCCTGATCCTTTTCTTTGATCAGATCGAGCAAGACCTCTGCATCGTGAGCGCGAATCTCGTCACGGGGCATGTCAAAACCAGGAATGACAAGACTTGTGGCTTTGAGTAAAAAATGGTCAATTGGGCCATCGGCTTTGTCTTTCATGGCCTGAAAATGGGTATTGTAGACATCGACCAGACCCACGCCGGGGATCTTGACGCGCGAAAAACTCACCCCTTTTTGAGCGAGGGAGTCGGCATGGGAGCTGTAGTGAAAAGGTTTAAAATCGCTTTCGACAATCTCGTATGCTGAAAAAGTGGTCAGCCCGCTGGTCAAGAGGCGCTGTTCTTTTGGGGCGTGAATGTGATAACTCAACCCTGCCAAACTTGCTCCGGTGGCCAGTTGTTTACTCTCTTTGGAAAAGGTCTCTTGAAAGCCGACGATTTCGTATTCCCCGACAGATTTGCCAATGCGCAGATGGCGCTCAGCAATGTCTTTGCCCACAGGTTTGGGCAGGCCAAAGGTGTTCAAACTTAAGACATCCACTGTCTGGGTGGTTGGGGCCGTTGCTGCTGCAGCAGTGGCAGGGCGCACCTGGGGCTGTGGCTGGGGGGGAGGGGAAGAGTTGGATGGCGAGATTTGCACGGGAATCATCTGCTTTTTATCAAAAAATTGGAATGACGGTCAACGTATCAAGTGATTTTTTGTGTGATTTCATAATTGTAAGGTCTGAATGGGCCTGGGTCAAGGCTCCGAGCCTTGTTGCCAGCAAGAAATTTCCGCGCAAGATCCCCTTTCATTGAATTGCCCGCGCTGCCAAAAGGCGTTGTAATTCTTCTGAAAATGCCTTGACCACTTTGGGGTTGTAGGCAATTTCACCGTGGCCAGCACTGCCCACATCATGAACCTCTTGGTTTTGGGCCCCTTTGACAGGGCTGCCCTGAATCCCAAATGTGGGGTCCATTTTTAAACCCTCGGTATCTTGGCGCTGGTAAAAGCTCAAAAACCGGCCCGTATTGCTGGGTTTGTAAAGGCTTTCGGGTTGGGATCTGTGCCGCACCAAAGGGGGATAGACTTTTTTCTGTTCGACTTCGATCAAGGGCAGGGCATCGATCCAGCCCCGGACGCGATTGACGTTGTGTTCGGTGCCTTTGTTGAAGAGTTCTAATCCGGCTTCAGCCACCGCTTCATGGGCCTCGCGAACAGGATCAATGGTCAAGACCAAAGGAAACCTGAGCATTTGACCCGTTTCGTCTTTGATAGCTTTGGCCTTCTCCAAAAATTTAACAGCAGATCTTCCCCCACTGCTGTGACTGACAATCACAAATTGAGGATCTTTGCCCTGGGCCTTGGCTTGAGCCCGAATCTCATGTAATTTATTCAAGGCCTGGTTGATACCCGGTGTTTCACCTTCATTGCTCAAAACCGCCTCGGTCAAAATTTGTCTGAGTGTGGCCTGTTGCACCGCACCGCCGCCTGAAAGAGCTTCAAATTCCTCAGAGGGAAAACTCAGCCACTGGGCTGAAGGGGCCAATTGGGGATCTTCGAGAAGCGTGCTCAGTGGCCCAACTGCCAAGCCAGACCAATTCATGTCTTTGCCTTCTTGTTTCGACATCGCTTCGGAAAGTTGGGTGTGGATTTCACATTTTCCGGGCTGACTGGTCAGGCCCTGTTGCTTGAGCAACTCGTTGGCAGCAACCATCACAGGGGCACAGCGGGGATGAAAAGCCCCTGTGCCTTCAAAGGCGATAATGACGAGATCGGCCCCGTTATAAGGGGTATTGGCTTGCAAGCGCCGATTTAAGCTGTGTCGATTCTCTCCTGGGCGAGTGGGCACCTCAGTCAAATTGAGCTTGAGCGCTTGATCAACAGCTTGTTTCACATCTTCGGGGCTGGCAATGCGCAAGACTGGACCCTGTGTGGCTTGAATTTGAGTGATGGGATCGGCTGCCAGATTAAAGCTGGGTTGGGCAGAACCTATTTTGGGGCCTTGGGTTAAAATGGATGCGCATTCTGCCTGCTGAACATCTGGTTCATAGACAGCTGGTTCAAGGGCCACTGTGTTGGGTGTTTGCGCAAGTGGGGGCTCAGTGTGTTTGGATGGGTATGCTCTGGCCGGAGGTGAAAGGGGGAAATCTTGCATGGCTTTGCAGGTCAATTCTTTCTTTTGGTCTGACAGTCTGAGACTTACATGGTTGATAAAGTTATACCCTATTTGGGGGAGAATCTGACCAACACTCTCTGTTTCAGCGAGCTTCTTTGTCGGCTCTGAAATTTGTTCCTCAACTTACTTTGAAAAATTTGCCAAAGACAAGCCCGATACCACTGCCCAGAATCAGAAAAACAGCCCCCATCCCTCCCAAAATCCAAGCGAAGGTCATCGATGGTGGGTAAAGCTCAATTTCATAGGGGTTGCTGGGATTGTAACGCAGGCTCAGCAGCTGTTTTAACCCATACGCAGTGGCGACTTTCTCAGCCGCCTCGGCTTCACTTAATCCGCTCTCAGGGCAAACCGGTCTGAGAAAAACTATACCGCCCACTGTATAGATGAGATCCAATGCTGGCGCATAATAACGTGTGCTTGAACGCTGTTGGTATGCCAAAACCTGGCTTCTGACAATTTCTGCCTTGATTTCAGGCCATTGGCGAGCCTGGGCTTGTTTCAGGCCCCATCCCCCCACAATGCCCAGCAGCAGCAAACCGATTCCTGCAAAGATCCCTGCCACCCAGCGAAGAAGGTGTTTTCCGCTGCGAAATGTGCTCTGGGTTTTTGGTTTTGCTGGAAAAAACTCCCAAAGCCATGTGAGAAAGGCTATCAGAGAGAATATAAAGCCCATCACTGCCAAGAGCAGGGGCAAGAAGAAAAAACGCAGATGATAACCCGCATCCAAAACAGGCTTTTGAGGGTCACCCGGTGAATAAGGCAGTGAACGGGGGCTTCCCACAGGGTAGCGCTCGACCAAGGCCTGCATCAAGCCATGAATAGAACTGGTTTCCTCACTTTTGAGTGTGGGGGTGTAGGTTTTGCCCTGAATCTGGTAACTTAACTGGATTTCTGCTTGGTAGACTGTGGGTTTGAAGAGAGCGACCCGGCTCTGAAGCACCTGGGCCTGGGTGCGGGGCCAGGTGCTGATGATCTGGTGTTTTTCCCAAGCTGTCCAAACAGCGCCGAGACAAAAACACAGACCCACAAGCGCGAAAATAGCCAGCGAAATTAAGAAGGCAGGATCCAAGCGAGATTTCATTTGCGTGTCCTATTCTGAAAAGCTATTCTTTGCCAGCCAAGGCAGGGTTGATAAGGCGGTCTTTATAGTCGGTCAACACAGCAAACAACCAGTACTGCTCATAAGATGCCAAACTGCTCCCGAACAGTAAACGCTTGCTGCGACCTGTTTTGGGATCTCTGTATTTGAGTTGAATGCCCAGTCCGCGGTACAAGAGTTTACTTTTGGTGATGCTCGCCCAAGGTATGTGGAGAGACTTTTGTTTGTCAGAAAAATGGACGATTAACTTATCATCAGAGAGGGTCAGATGGGTTTGGCGTTCTTTCCGACGATGGTGGCGGTAATAGGTGACGCCAAATATGCCAGCCAAGAGAGCAAAATACTGAAAGATCAGCGGAGTCAACTCTAAAACCGAAAGTCCCCAAGGATTTATTTTTAACAATCCTAAACCTATGGCCATAGTGCTTATGTTTACATAGGTTAATTCATTTAAGCTCTGTTTGGATTCGCGGCGGGGCAACAAAATCGATACCCCTTGCGGAACTTTTTGAACTTCAATCGCAACCATGCCAGATTCTGGGATTGGTATGGGCCAACGTTTGACCAGGTCCATTTTTTCGCCCAACATCAGGCCCATTTCAGTTTGTGGGGAAGCGATAGCGGGGGCTTTTGCTGAGTATGTTTGGGCAATCAGGGCTTTTTCCAATCCGGCCAGGGCTTGGCGCGCATTCTCACAGCGCTCTTCGAGCACAGGGTCAATCAGGGTTTTGAGCCAACGTTGGAGGGGGGGAGAGAGCTGAACATAGGCTTCAAAACGAATCCAGAGCCGCTCTTGGGGCAATTCGCTTGGGGCCTTTCCGCTGAGAAGATGAATCAGGCTGGCTCCCACCCCATAGAGATCACTGGCGGGCAAGGCCCGGCCACTCAATTGCTCTGGGGCCATATAGCCAAAGGTGCCAGCCACGGTGGAGCCGCCCTGGGGCTTGAGGTGCTGTAGCACCGAGCCAAAATCGATTAAAAATAAATGGCCGTCTGCTGTGAGAATCAAATTAGAGGGTTTGATATCCCTGTGAACCAACGGCGGCTGGCGATCGTGCAACCAGATCAAGGTTTTGAGTAATTGGCGAATCAGCTCAAAAATCTCTGTCTGATCGGGTCGCCAACCAGCTTCCAATTTGGCTTGCAAACTTTCTCCCTCAATAAAGGGGTAGATCAGGTAGGAGTGCTGGTCTTCGACCCCATAAGCCAAGAGTTGGGGCAGGCAGGGATGGTCCAATTGTTGTAAGACCTGCGCCTCTCGGGCAAAGAGTTCTTCGGCTTTCCAATTGGGGGCTTCAGCCAGTGAAAAGGTCTTGAGCAACAGTGGCTGGCAATTTTCGTCTAATCCCTTCCAGACGCGGGTACCGGGACCTATGCCGAGGGGGGTAAGTGCGTGCAGATCTGAGGGTTTTAACATGGTCTTTAGTTTAACATTTTGGTTTGAGTTTGGTGCAAGGGACTTGGACCTGAGAGGGAATGTTATACTGGGTTTTCACGCGTTTAGATTCACAGAGAAAGAAAACCATGAAAGCATTACATCAACCGGCCTTTTGGGGCTGGAGCGTCTTTAACCCCGAACGCAACCTCGATTTTCATTCGGTGCTCTGGGTGCGCCCCGAGGGGAATTGCGCCTTTGACCCTTTGCCCCTGAGCGAGCACGATTTGGCTCATTTGCAATCATTGGGCCCTCTCAGCCACATTTTTATCAGCAATTCAGACCATTTGCGCGGCGCACAAGCCCTGGCAGCACAAACGGGGGCATGCCTTTGGGGACCCATGGCCGAAAAAGAGCAGCTCCCTTGTCACGCTTTTTTGGGTGATGGCGATGAACCTCTGCCAGGGCTCAAGGTTTTTGCCTTTGAAGGCTCAAAAACCCCAGGAGAATTGGCGTTTTTGATTGAGGGCCAGACCCTGATCACGGGAGATCTGATCCGTTCTCACCGGGCGGGCCAACTCTGTCTTTTGCCCGATGCCAAACTCAGCGATAAAGCCTCAGCCCAGGCGTCTGTGCGACGGCTGGCAGAGTGTTCTCAATTGGAAGCCATCCTCACAGGCGATGGCTGGCCGGTTTTTCGCGATGGCTATCAGGTGCTCAAAGAACTGATCACAGGTTTTTAAGCGATCTTTACAGAGCTTTGCCTGGGCCTGTTTGTTTGCTGGAAATGCACTTACGATAGCTTGTAATGGACGGTCCATTGCACTTTGCGCAGGATTTTAAAACCAGAAAACCAATTAAACCAGCCCAATTTTTTTTCTTGGTCGTCGAAATAGGTCCACTCGTCGAGAAAAATGTAGTCTGGATTCCAGCTTTCAAAATAACGGCTGTCGGGCATACCAAATTGAAACACAGCCCCTCCGGTCATGCCCAGTTGGCGTTTTAATTTCCATTGCATATAGGGATGCTTCATTTTCTCGACCCAGTAGCGGTGAGTCACTTCGCAGACAATTTCAGCCTTGCCAAACGCGCTGTGAATGAGGGAAAACAGGGATTTGACCTCTTCTTCTTTGAGATACATCAAGACCCCTTCAGCCAAAATTAAAACAGGGCTATTTTTCTCGATGGCATCCAGCCAATGGGGGTCGAGGATCGAACCTGCCAAAAAGCGATGGCGTGCGTTTTCTATCATAAACTGACGCCGCAGTTCGATCACTTCTGGAAAATCCAAATCATACCAATAAACTTGGCCATTATCTATCCGGTCAAAACGGGTATCCAAGCCACAGCCCAAATTGATCACTGTTCCGTTGGGGTAATTGTTTAAAAAGGCCTGCACATAGCGATCAAAGCGACGGCTGCGCAAGGCCATGGTCACCCCCAATTTGGCTGGGTATTGGTCCTTTAAGATCTTTTGATGAATGGGGTTGTCTGAACCCAAAACCGCTTGTTTAATTTGGGCAATCATTGCTTCGGCTTTTTTGTCTTGGATAAGGGGATCTTTGCTGCTGCTTTCTTTGGCACGGGCAAAGAGGGTGATCAACATGGTGCTTGAGACGTCTAACATTGTTCGCAGAGGTTGATCCATAGGTGTGCTCTCTTCATTCACTTTTGGGGGCCAATGTGTTTATTATAAAGTATTGAAAAAGGATTAAATACTGGTTTCTATTTGGTTTTAAGTCTTCAGCCAAGACTTAATAAGTCGCATAAATTAATTATTCAACAACAACCGAGCGTCTCCCTCAAGTTTAAGTGAGTAAAATTTGTGCAGTCAGAAACCAAAACCCTTTTGCTGTTTTGCCCTTACTGGGAACCCAGCATGCCCTATTTATCCCTGCCCAGTTTAAGTAGCTACCTCAGAAAAAACGGTTATCATGTCGATCAATGGGATCTCAATTTGCGCTTCTATGAAGAAGCCTTTGATCACGCTTATCTGGAAAGACGTTTTTCAGAACGGGCCTCTCAACTCCCCCCACAAAACCAGCAGACCCTCAAACATCTGATGGCCCAATTGGGGGATTTGACAGAAGTCAAACAGGTGTTTAAAACGGAAGCCTTCTACGATTATCCCCGCCTGATGGCGGCCCAAAAAGAGCTCGAAAAGGTCTATCACTGCTTTCACCTGCTCTATCCCGGCGCCACATTTTCCAAAGACCATTTTCAAATGCCCGAAAGACATGCCGCTTCCTCCAATGAGGTCATCAAAGCCACCCACAATACCCTGAGCAATCCTTTTATTGACTTCTTTCAGGAAAAAGTGCTGCCCCAATTGCTGGCAGATCCTCCCGACCTGATTGGCTTCTCAATTGCACGGGAATACCAGATTATTCCTTCTTTTACCCTGGCGCGCCTGATTCGGCAACATTTGCCTCAGATTCATCTCACCGTTGGGGGCGCTTATTTCTCCAAAATTGCCGATGGCCTCAAACAAGATCATCATCCTGTTTTTAAACATTTGCTTCACAGCGCGGTCAAAGGAGAAGGGGAAGAACCCCTGCTTAAATTGGTGCAAGCTGTGGCTGGGAAAATTCCCTTTGAAGAAGTGTCGGGCCTGATCTACAACCTCCCCGATGGGCGTTTACAGGTCAATGACGCTGGTCAAGCCCTTTCGATGAATGATGATATTGGCGTACCGGATTTTGATGGGCTCGATTTGAAAAATTATTGGTCAGCAGACCTTGTTCTTCCTATACTGGGATCCAGAGATTGTTATTGGAAAGACTGTACTTTTTGTGACCATTTTATGCAATTTTCAGGATTTCGTTCTCGCAAACCTGAAAAAATAGCCGACGATTTACAGTCTTTACAAAAAAAATACGGGGCCCGGCACTTTCAATTTTGTGACGAAACCATGTCCCCCAATTTTGGCCGCAGATTGGCCCATGCGCTCAAAGAAAGAGACATGGATATAAATTGGTATACCATGGCGCGTCTGCAAAAAGGATTTGACCCCGAAACGGCTCAGATCTGGCGTCAATCGGGCTGTCTCTTTATTTTGATGGGGTTGGAGTCTGCCAATGCCGAACTGTCGAAAAAAATGGTCAAAGGCACTGACAACGCCATTACAGAGATGGTGTTAAAAAATTTACATGAAGCAGGCATATTTACCTTTGCCTATCTCTTCTTTGGTTTTCCCGGTGAAACCCTTGAAACAGCCAGTGAAACCCTAAATTTTATCCGCAAAAACCAAGCGATTATCAACTCCCTTGGCAGTGGTGTCTTTATCTTGCAAAAGACAACGCCGATCTTTAGAAGTCACCAAGAATTTGGCATCACCCCCAATCAACAAGATGTCGAAGATGATTGGTCCAGTGTGATCCGCTTTGAGATCGAAAATGCCATGGACACTGAGCAGGCCACAACGTTTCACCAGCGTTTCCGCGAAGAAATGGGGCTGACGTATCGGGCGGCTCTTTGGCAAAAAATTCCTCGGATTGCCTTTTTTCTCTACCTCTCTCGCTATGGCAAACAAAAAGTGCTTGAACACAATGGCCTCTCCCCTGTCGAAGCGCCGCTCGAACAAGTTCGCTCGCTAAAACAACAGGGAAATCTCATTGCTGCAGAATATATCAACCAGAGTATTCTCAAACGCTACCCTGATCAACCCCAAGCCGCCAATCATGCCGCATATTTTGCCTTACAGAAAAACAATCTCCCCCAGGCAGATTTTTGGCTCAATCAGGCACAAAAATTTGGCGGCGATCTGGCAGAGACCCATTTGGTCGCTGGCCTTGTACATTTGGCCCATGCGCGCCCCCAAAAGGCGTTGCTCTCTTTGGAAAAAGCCCTGATGAAAGACGCCTATCTCTCTGAGGCCTATCTCTTGCTCGCTGAACTGCATCGAGACCGGCAAGACCAGGCCAGAAGAGAATTTCACGCCCGAGAAGCCTTAAAAATCCACGCTGTGGACCAGGCTTTTGATCGCTTTGCTTTTTATACTTCCCCCGACTTGGCAGAGCGTTGCCAGGCGCTTTTGGCTCCCGCTCAGGAAGCAGGGGTCAAAGCTTTGGCCTGAGCCCATGTCTGCAGGTCACTGCCTGAGAACCAGCGTGCTATTGAGGCAGACCAGCAGCTCAACAAAGGGCTGACGGGCAGAACCTGTTAGGGTTTGTTGTTGCGTATAACAGGCCTCACGCAAGCGGCTGATCGTCTCATCTGGCAAAGCTTCCAGCCAAGTGGCCAGCGCCGACCCCTGGGCCGGTAGCGCTGTGTGCAGCTCAACAGGCAGTTGAGGTATCAGCACCTGAAATGGTTCCAGAGACAGATCTTGCAAGGCCGCTAACGCGCGTTGCAATTCAGCTGGAGCACGGGCCACCACGCTGCCAAAAAGGTGGGCCTCCAACAGATTCAGCAGCAATTGTGCCAAGGTGGGGGGCTCCTCGTTTTGCGAATCTGGATGCGTTAAAGGGGCTGTCAGGTCTGCGACCTGTGAATGTAATCCTGCTCTGAGTTCTTGACAACAGGTTTCCAGCAGCGACAAAGGCGCAGCCAGAAGAGCTGCTTGCAGGGCCTGGGGGTCTGGCCAGTCTGCAAGCAGTGCTTGCAGCCCACTTTGTGCACTGGGGCTACCCACCCCTTTTTGCAGTTGTTCAGCCAGGGCCTGCCAATCTGCGGGTAATTGCTGGCGCAATTGCCAGAATTGAGGCGCATAGTGCTGCTCATAGCTGACAGCTGCCTGTTGCAGGCGTTGGAAGTCAATCGGGATCTCAGTACCCTGTGTTTCTGCAAATGTGGCATCAGTCATTTTAGACCACCTCCCGGATCAGGCTGATAGCAAAATCTGGCACACCCAAATCGCGCAAAGCCCGGAAGGCCATCTCCCTGGCCTGTTGGTAAGCCTCACGGCCAGCAGCCCTGGCCTGATTGAGCAGATTTCTGATCTCATTTGTCAGGGGCTGGAGATTGGTCTCGCGGCCATTAAAGGGGATCAGGTCGATGGTCGAACGCTGCCAACCACGGGATAAGCTATTGCTGACCAACCCGTAAACCCGAGAAGAAACCGCTGAGAACTCTCCGGCCATGCCCATCAGCGACTTGACACCGGCCTCACCACTGGCCCAAACAGTGTCGATCATGTTATTCATGGCCGTCCGGGCCGTTGGGCCAATTTGGGCAAAGGCCTGGATGGCTTCGTCTCTGTATTCGGTGAATTTATTTGCAATGGCACCAATGCTATCGATTGCGTTCTGGCCCATGCCTTTCAGAGCGGTGATGGCTTCATCGGCATATTGACTGACCGTGGTACCAATCTCGCGAATGGCAGCTTCTGCACCTGCCCCCATATTGCCCAGTGCCTGAATGGCCGACCTGGCATAATTGCCTGCATTGAGACCAATTGACTTGAGTGCATCAATGGCCCGTGAGCCCTGGGCGACCAGATCCGTAAAGGCCTCTTGGGCAAAGCGCGAGCCTGAGTTGACCAAATCGCGCAATTGATTCATCGCGGCCTCTCCTTTGCTGGACAGCAGATTAAATGCTTCGCGGGCATAACTGCTTGTTGACTTGGCCAGGTTTTCCAGGGCCTCAAGACCCCTGTTGCCCATGGTGCCCAAGGCATTCAGAGCTGCACGGGCTTGGGCCGCACCAGAAGAAACCAGGTCTTCCAGCTGAGCAGCACCCCATTGGCCCATCTCAGCCAGTTGCTCTACAGCTTTTTGGCCGACCTCACCGGCTGATCTCGCCAGTGAGCTGAGGGCATTTTTGGCATCTCTGACGCCGCGTCCAGCGGCATCGGCAATGGCGTCAAAGGCCTGCTGGGCCACCGCTCCCCCCGTGGCTGCCAAGCGCTTAATTTCGCTAAAACCCGCCTCACCCAGCTCACTTAATCTGTCTATCGCCTGTCCAGCCAAATTGCCACCGGCTTCAGCCAGGTTGGAGAGCTGCTGAAGACCTGCCGTGCCCAGGTCTTTTAAGCCTTCTAAAGCGGCACTGCCCAGTTCTTCGGCTTTTCCTGCCAGATAGCTCGCCACTTGCTGGCCTGCTTCCAGACCTGAGTTGCCAATGCGCACCATCAGTTCAATTGGGGCCTGTTGCAGGTCTTGCCAGGCAGTCAGCAACTCAGGCAAGCGACGTGACAAAACCTCGCCATAGCGTTGAATTGCATCTCGACCCAGATCTATGCCCTGGCCCACCAGATTCACCACTGTGTCTTCTAAACGGCCCAATGAGGCTCCCACCCGATCTCCAAGATCGCCGAGATAGGCACTGGTATTGGTATAAAATTGTTCAAGGGCTTGAAAAGCCTCACCCACTGTCTCTCCGGCATCTTTAACGCGGTTGACCAACCAGTCGCGACTCTGGGTCAGCAGTTCAGTGGCTTTATCGCCTGCCGCAGCCAGGGCTTCAGCTGGATTGTTGATCACATAATTGACCATTTCAACCGTCGCTTGACCGGCCTCAAACGCCATGGTCAGGCCCCGTCCAATCGCTTCTTTGGCAGCTTGGGGTGCATTGCGCAACAACTCCAAGCCATATTCTGCGGCTCGGCCGCCTGCAGCCACCAGATCACTCAAAACCTCTCCCGCTTTGGCAACGCCTTGACCGACCAAATTGACCACCACATCCACGCTTTCTGTGGTGGCCTGCCAGCCCGCTGAAACCGCTGAGCTGAGACCGTCGGCCAGCATTTGACCATATTTTCCGGGGTTCTGGGCTGCATCGCGGGCAAAATCGAGAAACTGGGTGGCGGCTTCACCGCCTGCCTGTAACAGACGACTTCCCAGTTCACTGGCGGCTTGCAGGCCTTCAGCTCCCATTTCTAAAAGGCTGTCCACCCCAGACTGTAAACTGCTCCAGCCCTGTTGCACACCTTCAACAATAAAATCCCGTGCTGCCCCAGCCGCTTCTGAGACACCATTGCCAATGGAACGGGCAACTTCAAGGGCCTTGTCTCTGACGGCAGCTGCAAATTCACCAGGATTCTGCGCAATCTCTTTCAGGGCGTCAAAAACCTCTTGGGCGGCAGCCAGACCATTTTGGGCTTGAGCTGCCAACCACTGTCCCGCTTCGGCCACCACCTCTGAGACTTCTTTGCCCAATAAGGCTGCATAGCGCTCTGGATTGCGGATAATATCTGCCACACCCCGGATGCCTCCCGCCAGATTTCCCAGGTCTTGATCGAGGGCCTGAGCATGTAATCGGGTGAGGCGATCTGCGCCTTGAAGGGCTCCAGACCCCAGGTCTTGGGTCAGGTCCGTCAAAATATCCACCACGCCGTCAGCACCATAAATATTGGCGATGGCCGCCGAGGCGGCCACGCCGGCACCGGGCACCACAAAGGGGGCTGCCACAGCCGTGGCTGCAGCCGTGTAGCGAATGGCTTTGCGCAGGCCTTCTGGCATTGCTTCGGGGTTGTCGTTAAAATACTCAACCATCACATCAATGGCAAGTGAACCCACGGCCAGGCCTGCCTGCAAGGGGAATGCCACATTGCCCACGCCAAAGGCTTCCGTCACTCCCAGTAAAGTATCTAAGGCATTGGTCGACGCGCCCAGCAGAGCCAGGGCGCGCACCTCTTTATCGGCATAGACTTTGCCACCTGATTCACCTCTCACAGCGATTTCTCCCAGGCGGGCCGCATCGTAAGCCGATGCCACTGCGCCCAGGGCCGGAATGGCCTTGCCCAGGGCACTGCCCAATTTGGGAACAATTTCAGCAATGCTGAGGCCAAATCTTTGCAAAGCAGGAACCAGCTCTACCACTTGGCGTAAAATTCTGGCCCCCATGCCATCGCCGATCACCATATTCAGGGCGCGGGCAGGTTCCATTTCTGCTGCGACTTTTAAAATGGTGTCCAAATTGGAACTGGATTCTCTTCCGAGTCTGCCCAGTGTCCTGACAACATCATCGGCCTGTTCGGGGTTCTGGCGCAAGAGTCGCATCAGACTGGCCTCAGCTTCTGGCGTCAGGTCAAAGCGGGCCAGTTTTTCTGCCTGACGTTCAATATTCCGCAAAGCATCAGGAGACAGGGTTTCTACAGCCGCGTTAGCCGCAGAAACCGGAGCGGCATCAACGGCTGCCCCAGCTGCGGAAACAGGGACATCGTCGGCTGCGGAAACAGGTGCCGCGTCAGCTGCGGAAACAGGTGCCGCGTCAGCTGCGGAAACAGGGACATCGTCGGCTGCGGAAACAGGTGCCGCGTCAGCTGCGGAAACAGGGACATCGTCAGCTGCGGAAACAGGTGCCGCGTCAGCTGCGGAAACAGGGACATCGTCGGCTGCGGAAACAGGTGCCGCGTCAGCGGCGGAAACAGGGACATCGTCTGCGGCGGAAACAGGGACATCGTCGGCTGCGGAAACAGGTGACGCGTCAGCTGCGGAAACAGGTGCCGCGTCAGCTGCGGTAACAGGTGCCGCGTCAGCTGCTGAAACAGGGACATCGTCG
>JBFWRL010000008.1:0-74981 GCA_050248915.1 Candidatus Sericytochromatia bacterium | reverse complement strand
TACCCAGAAAAAAGATCTTTGGCCCCAACGCCTGATGATGGGCACCACGCTTCTGAGTTTGACGCTGGTGGCGTGTTCGCCGTCTCAAGCGCCCACCGTGAGCAATCCGGGAGGTGCCCCCACCCCAGTGGTTCTCCCCCCCTCCCCCGCACCGGTTTCAGCCCCCAACCAAACACCCGTTCCTGCGCGCACCATTCGAATTAAATTTTTGGCCGACGCGAGCCTCTTAAAGGGTTTTGGCATTAAACAAATTACCGATGTGGGGCCCTGTCAAACAGCGTTGACAGCGGTCCAGACCACGTTGACGGTGCCTGGAGATCTCTCAACCGAAGCCATCAATAATTTGACCGCGGCGGGCGTTCAGGTTCAAGACACCGGCCCAGAGACCCTTTTGACCTTTTCCAACACCCTGCAACAATTGGCCCAGGATACCTTGGGTCTGGATTATACGCTGGCAGATTTGCCTGTGGGCACCTCCATTGGCCAAACCGTTTTCAAAGACGCCCAGGGCGGAGAATTGGGGTATATCGACTATTCAGTCAATGTCACAGATCTGACGGGGGCTGACGTGACGGTACAGTTGAAGTCTAATGGGGAAGCTGCAGCGCTAACCCCCTGCCCCAAGGTGGCCGCTCAGGTCACGGGGGCCACATTAACGGCCACAGGCGGTGATATTGCCGCGGCCACCCCCACACCGCCACCCCAGACACCTTCAGCCACCCCCACCCCCGTAGCGCCGCCGCCCAGCGTCAGCAGCTTGAGTGCCACCACAGGGGCCATCTTCGATTCGGTGGTAATCACGGGTCTCAATTTTACAGGGGCCACTGCGGTTAAATTTGGCAATCAAGCGGCTTTTTCCTTTGCCATCGACAGCGATACCCAAATCACAGCCCAGGTCCCCAATGGCTTTACGTCTGGCACGGTCAGCGTCACCACCCCCGGCGGAACAGCCAACTCAACTGAGACATTCACATTTCAAGGGTATACTGGCCCAGCCCGCATTCTGTATGTCGACCAAGCCGCTGCAGCTGGGGGCAATGGCAACAGTTGGGCTTCCGCCATGAACCGCCTCGACATGGCCGTGTATATGGCGCAATCCGGCGATCAGGTCTGGGTCGCAAAAGGCAAATACCTGCCCAGCAATACAGGTGATCGCAGCAAATCTTTTATTTTGCAACAGGGCGTGGCCGTCTACGGCGGCTTTGACGGCACAGAAAGCGCTCTGAACCAGCGCAACTTCGAATTAAATGAAACCACCTTAAGTGGCGATTTGGGCAATAATGACGATTACAGCGATGCAGACTTCAGCGATGTGGTCGAAAACAGCTATCACGTCTTGATTGGTGCCAACAATGCCACTGTGGATGGTTTTACCGTTGCAGGTGGCAATGCCACAGGAACGGCCCCCCATGATCGTGGCGGCGGGCTTTATAATATGAGCGCCTCTCCAACCTTAAACAATATCCGTTTTCTGGAAAACCGCGCTAATTATGCCGGGGGCGGCATTTATAATGGCAATGGCAGCTCACCCCAGTTGAATAGTTTTTCCTTTAACGGCTGTTTTGCCCAACACGCAGGAGGGGGTGTTTACAATACACCCGGCTCCAATCCCAGCTTTAGCAATGGCTCGGTGGGATACAATTCGGCCAAACATGGCGGGGGAATGTTCAATGACAATGCCTCACCGACGTTTAATACGGTGCAGTTTGTCTCCAACACCGCCACTTATTTTGGCGGTGGAATGTGCAACCGCAATGGCTCTTCCCCCATTTTAAACACGGGCATTTTTCAAAACAACCGGGCCAGCCTGGGGGCCGGCATGTACAATGTCGACGGCTCCTCTCCCACCATTACGGGTTTTTATTTCTTGATCAACAAGGCCGACAATGGTGGGGGCATTTTTGCCTACAACAACTCCATGGTCAATATCCAGCAGACCACGTTTAATGGCAATTCCGCCACGTATTATGGCGGAGGCATTTATCTGTATAAAGCCTCCGCTGGCGCCGCCCAATTGAACCGGGTAGCCTTCCTCAACAATACGGCGCGCGATGGGGGTGGCATGGCCATTCGCAGCAACAGCTCCCCGGTGATCAACAACGCCGTTTTTGCCAATAATGCCGCTTCAGCCACTGGCGGAGGCGTGCACGTAACCACCCAAGCAGCCCCGGTTTTTAGACATATCAGCATGTACAAAAATGTGGCTCCCCAAGGGGCGGATGTCTTTTCGTATATCTTTGCCAATACCAGCTTTTTTAGCAGCATTATTTGGAACCCAGGTCGGGCCAAACATGTGGACTCACATTCGAGCAGCCAGGTCACCATGACCAACTCGATTGCCAGCGATCTGACAGGTATCAATGGCTCAGGCAACAGCTCCTCAGACCCTCTCTTTGTCAATTATCTGGATATCGACGGAATTGATGAAGCCCCCCTGACGGGAGATGATGGCCTGCGCCTGGCCACAGGCAGTCCGGCCCTGGGTGCCGGGATCGCGGCGGGCATGCCCACCACTGATGCGCTGGGTGTGGCCCGCACCGCCCCCCCTGATTTGGGTGCCTATCAAGGCAGCTTTGCCTCGCTCTTGGATCCGCTGGTGATAGAAGATCTTGTGGTCGGCAGCGGTGATACCGTTGCCACCGGCAGCACCGTCACCGTTCACTATATCGGCACTCTGACCGACACCACAGAGTTTGACAATTCATACACCAACAACACTCCCTTCAGCTTTACAGTGGGCAATAATCAGGTCATTCCCGCTTGGGAGCAGGGCCTGATCGGCATGAAGGTCGGTGGCAAACGCAAATTGACGGTGCCGCCCCATTTGGGTTATGGAGCAAGCCAGGTGGGTATCATTCCGCCCAACTCCACCCTGGTCTTTGAAATCGAGCTGCTAAGCATCCCCTAAAGGCCATCGCTGCAGCCCCTCTCACACCTAACCCCTAAAACCTAGCACCTATTTCGGGTTATGATGAAGCTGAACTTAAAGCACAATTCTCGCAAGATGAAGGACGAAAACCATGGCCAAAATTACCCCCCGTGCCCAGGATTACTCCAAATGGTACCTGGACATTATCAACCACGCCAAGCTGGCAGATTACGCCCCCGTTAAAGGCTGTATGGTGATTCGCCCCAATGGCTACGCCATCTGGGAAAAAATGCAGGCCGCCCTCGATAAAATGTTCAAAGACACGGGCCATGTCAACGCCTATTTCCCAATGTTTATCCCCGAACACTTTATGCAAAAAGAGGCCGAACACGTGGAAGGTTTTGCCCCTGAAGTGGCAGTGGTGACCCACGGCGGCGGAAAAAAACTCGACGAACCCCTGGTCATTCGCCCGACCTCCGAGACGATTATCTGGAGCATGTACAAAAACTGGATTCAGTCATACCGCGATTTGCCCCTGCTGATCAACCAATGGGCCAATGTCGTGCGCTGGGAAATGCGCACCCGCCTGTTTTTGCGCACCACCGAGTTTCTCTGGCAAGAAGGGCATACCGCTCACGCCAATCCCGAAGAGGCCGAAGCAGAGACCATGAAAATGCTCAATGTCTACGCCACCTTCGCCGAAGAGCATATGGCCATGCCCGTGATCAAAGGCCGCAAGAGTGAATCTGAAAAATTTGCAGGCGCAGTGACCACCTACTGCATTGAAGCCATGATGCAAGACACCAAAGCCCTGCAAGCAGGCACCTCTCACTATTTGGGTCAAAACTTCGCCAAGGCCTTTGAAGTGACCTTTCAAGACCGGGATGGCCAAGTCAAACATCCCCACTCCACCAGTTGGGGTGTGAGCACCCGCCTGATTGGGGCTTTGATTATGGCCCACAGCGACGATAAGGGCCTGGTTTTGCCCCCACGCCTGGCCACAATCCAGGTCGTAATTGTGCCGATTGGCCGCAGCGAAGAAGAGTGGAGTAAAGTTTGCGAAGTAGCAGAAGGCATCCGCAAAGAACTGGCAGCGCTGGGGATCGGTGTCAAACTCGACGACGATCAAAAACAAAAACCCGGCTGGAAATTCGCAGAATATGAGCTGCTGGGAATTCCCCTGCGCATGGAAATTGGCCCCCGCGACGTCGAAAGTCAACAGGTGATGGTGGCCCGCCGCGACACCAGCGAAAAAGCCAGTATTGCCATGGCCGACTTAAACAGCCAAATTCCCGCATTGTTAGAGAGCATTCAACAGGGCATTTACAACAAAGCCAAAGCCTTCCGCGACGAACATATCTTTCCTGCCAGCAGCTACGATGAGCTGAAGGCCATTATCTCAGCCGATCAGGGCTGGGTACGTGCGGGTTGGAATGGCAGTGCTGAGGTTGAAGCCAAAATCAAAGAAGAGACCAAAGCCACGATTCGCTGTATTCCCTTTGAACAGCCCGAAAATCTGGGTACCTGTGTCTATTCTGGAGAGCCCGCTTTGTATGAGGTGCTTTTTGCCAAAGCATATTAAACCTGTCTGGCTCTTTGGCGCGCTGCTGATTTTGGCCCTGCTGCTGCAAGGCGGCGGCTATTACCGTGGCGTGCCAACCCGTGCCCAGCTTCAAGAAGCCTTAGAATTGGTGCGTCAACGCAGCAGTCGGGATGCTGATATAGCCTTTTTTGAGTTGGAAGTGGGGCTGGAAAAAAGCAAATTGGTGCTGCGTGGCAAAGTCGGCGATGTCGAACAGAAATTGTTGATCCTCGCCGGGTTTCAGCAGTTTCGTCTGCCAGTGGTCGATCATGTTGAGATCTTTCCCTTTCGCCAGATCAGCATGCCTTATGCCTGGGTCCGTACCCCTTGGTTGGATGGCCGCACAGAGCCAAGGGCAGAAGCCCCGCTCAAAACCCAATTTCTGTTTGGCAGCTTTTTAAAGGTGCTCAAAACCCAGGGAGACTGGGCCCTGGTCCAATCGGTTTCGGATCACTTTATTGCTTGGGTACCGTATCCCGAAACCCTGCCTGTGGCCGAAGCCAAATTTAATGAGTGGATAGCGTTGGATTCGGTCCTCGTTCACAATGTTGAGACCCAGCTCTTTCAAGATGAAGCCCTCACTCAGCCCCTACTCAAACTCGTGGCAGGCACCCGCCTGCCCTTGCAGAAGGTACTTGATTCGGGCTATCAGGTCTGGGTGCCCGGTGCGACAGGGCCCACCCCCGCCTTTGTCAATAAAGCAGATCTTCGCCTGTTTATTCCCGGCCAGCCACTCATTCCCGAAGCTTTGGCAACAGAGGCCCGGCGCTGGCTCAAAGTACCTTATCTGGCGGGCGGAAACACAATCAAAGGCTGGGACGACTCTGCCTGTATCCAACATCTCTTTCGCCAAATTGGTGTGCTTCTGCCCCGCAAAAGCAGCCAATTATTGCCTCTGACCTTGGCCATTCGCGACAGCAACCAACTCAAGCCCGGCGATCTGTATTTTTACAACCAGCAGGTGGGGCTTTATTTGGGCAATGACGATGTCTTACACGCCTTACCCGAGCAAAGACAATTTGTGATTTCCAGCCTGCACCCCGGCAATCCCCGCTATTTAAAACAGTTACAAACGGGCTTTAAACAGGGTGCTCGGCTTTTATTGGGCAATTGAGCAGGCTCAATCCAACGCGTCGCTTTCGGGTTTAAAGAGCGCTTCTAAGGAGCGGTGAAAAAAGAGCCAAAGTCCAGCCAAAGGCAAAACACCGTAGTGCAAAGCCATTTGCCAAGGCAGCAGGGCCTGTTCACCCAGAACAGGCAGCACACCCGACAAGGCACGCAGGGGCGTGACTTCAAAGAGCGCAGGCTGCAAGAGTGGAAAACCCGCAGCCAAAAAACTCAAACAGAGCAACCCTGTCAGCAGTAAAAAAAACAGAGGTTTTTGCAAATACCACAAGGAAAAGGCCAAGCCCAAGTAAAACAGGCAAAAAAGGCCTTGCCAGAGCAGTTGTAGCCCGGAAATCTGACTCTGATTGTCAATCAGGCTCCAGACATTGCCACCAAAGGCCACAAGCAACAAACCCGTCACCAGCAAAAAGACACTGTGCTGTTCTGCGCCAATATGCCACACCTCCGGCTCAGCTGAGCGGTATTCCTGAGGGTAGTTGATGGTATGAACTTCGAGTGCCATGATTTTATTCAATCACATTCGGCCCAGAAATCACACCCCTGGCAAGCCATTCTGAGGCAAATTCCGCCAAACCCAATTCAGCCAAAAGGGTCAAACTGTGCTGCCCCAAATGGGGCGGGGGCAAAAGTGGCACTTGGCCCCCAGGAGGCTCAAAAGCAAGGGTGCGCAAGCCCTTGATCCCAAAAGAGGAAGCGGATCCTGCCAGGGGAGAGTCCAGCAAAAGGGCCTGGGCTTCGGGCTTGGCCAGAGCCTCAGAAACAGTGTGCAGGGCCCCTGCTGGCACACCCACTTCCCATAGACTTGCCAAGAGGGCATCGCGCTGCTGAAGCTGAATTTGGGCCTGCAAAAGCGGGTGTAGCAGTTGCCTGAATTTGACCCGCTCGGGATTGGTTAAAAAGCGCGGATCCAAACTGAGTTCCGGACAGCCCAAAACCTGGCAGAGCAGCTGAAATTGTCGGTCATTGCCAATTGCCAGCATGATTTCGCGCTGATCAGATGTGGTATAGACGGTGCCATAGGGAACAATACTGGGGTGCTCAGACCCCATGCGCTGGGGGTCTTGTCTGGCCACCAACCAAGCCGCCGCCTGATTGGCCAGCGAGACCAAGCCGCTTTGGAAAAGCCCCACTGGGAGATAGACCCCCTGGCCACTGAATTGCCTTTCAAGCAAAGCCACCAAAATGGCCTCTTTGATTTGGTGAGCGGCAAGCAAGTCCATCAAAGCCACCGGCATTTTTAAACCGGGCCCGTCGGGCTCACCATTGAGCATCACAAAGCCTGTTTCAGCTTGAATTAAGGCATCAAAACCCGAGCGGGGGTTATCGGAACCATAACCCGTTAAATGGGCGTAAATCAGGCGGGGATTGCGGGCGGAGAGTGAAGCATAATCCACGCCCAGTTTTTCTGCATCCCCCGGCTTGTAATTGGCAATCACAATATCTGCACGGTCAGCCAATTGGCTGACAATTTGCAGGGCTTCTGGCTGGCGCAAATCCAATGCCAGCGAACGCTTGCCCCAATTGACCGACGAAAAATAAGCAGAGATATCCGAGTCGGGTGCTTCTTGTTTGAGCCGCCAAGAGCGGGTTACATCGCCGCCCGTGAGCAGGTTTTCGACCTTGACCACCTCGGCACCGAGTTCGGCAAAGAAGACCCCCACAGCGGGCCCCGCCAGCACCGATGCCAATTCAAGCACGCGCAGAGACTTAAAATAGGATTCTTTCACAGTTGGCCTGCTTTTCTTGCTCAGAGGTTTTAAGTGAATTTTAAGCCAGCATTCAATCAGACTCAAGCCTGTCTGGAGGAAGTCTCAAGTTTCGGGCATTAAAGTAAAAGACATAAGCAACACACCGAGAGGTTTTAACCAATGAGTGATTTAAGCGTTCCCCGTACATCCACCCCGACGTCTTTGCCTTCGGCTCCCACCCGCTCTCGCTCCCTGACCTCTGTGGCTGCCCCCAGCAAAACGGAGAGCCCAGCAGTCCAAAGATCGGCCTCTCAGCCCCAGCTCTTTAAAACCCCAACTGCTGCCGCGGATCCCAGCAGTGAAGCCCAGAGCAAAATTGAAAGCACCCCCAGCAGCACGGTCGGCCAGAATCAACAATTGATGCAAGCCAGTCGCGATGCAATTATGCAAGATGTGCCCGCTGTCAGTGCCACCGACAGCAGCCCCAGTACACCCGCAGGGCCAAGCCTGGAGCAGAGCATGAACACCCTGCAAAAATGTTTTGACAGCAGCGTCGTCGATTTCAAACGCAAAGCCGACGGCAGCCCAGATATTGTTCCGGCCAAATTACTGATGGCCACCCACAATCCCTTGGCTTCTACTGCAGCCAAAAAAGAAGCTGAGTTCTTCCGCTTTTTCTGTAAAACTGAGTTCTCCTCCGAAAACACCCATTTCTTCGATAAAGTTCACACGCTCAGCAAAACGGATCCCAATTCCGATGAGTTTGACACCCAACTCTCCCATCTCCACGATTTCCACCTGAGGGCGGTGGGAGCCCGTGAACAGGTCAATATCCCCTGGGACAATCGGAACCAATTGGCTGCGCATTACAGCCAATTGCAAACAGCCCAACAAAATATGGAAACAACTCCCAGCCCCGAAAACAAGCAGGCCCTGATAGAAGCCAGAGCAAAAATGGTTGCAGGTGTTAGCGAGGCGATGAAAGAAGTCAACAGCTTGATGCGCGATACCTTCCGCCGTTTTGAACCCGTTTCAGCGGACACCCACAAGCTCTACAACAAATCGATTGTCAGTCTCAGCGCCCATGAATACAAGAAAGAAAACCTAGCCAGAATGCGCGGAGATCAAATGAAAAAAAATCTCAAACTCTATGACAATTTCAAAAAATCACTGAAAGATCCCAATTGGGAAGAAACGGCCAGAATTGTTCAAAGGCGCAAAGAACGCGTGACCCAAAACATTATTCGTGAGAGTGGCGCCCGCCCAGGCACCCTCAAATTCGGCCTCTACAACACCTTTGTTCGTCCCTGGAAATCATGGTAATGATGTTCAAACACTTAAACACCCTCGCCCATTATACCCGCCCCCAAGCCCTGGCCAAAGCCACCCCCAACAGTCTGGGAGAAATCGCTGCAGTAACGGATCTCAGCGAACGCCGCCAACAGGCCGAACAGGACTATTTGACCGGTTTGGGCAAGCTCAAAGAGGCCGAACTGCAGGCCTACCGAGATAAAAAAGCCCTGCTCGCAGCCTACCGACACCTGGCTACAGCGGTCCAAAAAAACCGCAACGAGCCCCGCTACCACGTCGCATTGGCCTATCTGCTGATCTTAATTGAAAACCCCTCACGGGCCCTGATGCACATTGCCGAAGCCCTGCGGCAGGAACCCACCCATGAGCGCGCTCTGCTGCTGCAAGAAAACCTCAAAGCAATGCAACAGGCCTCTCCCGAGCGCAAGCGCCTGGCATCTTGGCAAACCTTTCAAGGCTTGCCCCAACCCGCTATCAGTCAAGACTTTGACGATCTCTATGACGAAGTGGAATTGTTTCTCAATCAAGAGGTCAAAGTCATGATGCAAACCCTGGTATCTCCCATTCCCAGCCTGGATTTTGACCAGATGCTTGAACAGGAGCGGGTCTATGAGCAATTGCTGGCCCTGGAAGAAATGGTCAACCACAAATTGCAGATTCTCGATCATGAAATGGATATTCAGACCTTTGAAACCCTGCTCAAACCCCTGCATCAGATGCAGGCGCGCTTTGCCCAGGCCCTGGAAGGTTATGCCAATTATCAGGTGCTGCTCGCAGGCATCGAAGAGGCCCAAGAGCAGGTTGAGGCCCTCAAAGCCGCTTTGGAGCAGGGCACCCAGCCCCAGGCATTACAAGCCCCACTCGACAGTCTGCTCGATCTCTGTGATGAATTGGCAGATCAAATGGATCAGCTTTCAGAAACCGTTTCAATCCAACCGCTTGAAAGCCATTACGAACAATTGGTGGCCCAGGTGGAACGCCTGCAAGACAGAATGGATGAATACCCATGAAAAACACCTTGATCCTGCGGCACTTATTGAAAGCAAAAACAATGCCGAGCGCAACACCTGAGCCTGGTTTTGAGCCCGAGTCAGCTCCCGCTTTGGCCCCTGATTTTGGCAACCAACTGCAAAACTACCTGCTCTGTGTCTTGAGCGAAGCACTGCCGTCAACCCCCTTGCCCAATCTGGTCTGCGAAGGAGATCTCCAGCAACTCGTCAGCGAAAAAAAACAGCTGGAAACTTATTTGGCCCTGTTGACGCCTCCGCTCTATGTGCTCAGTAGGCAGGAAAACACAGCCGCCCTGACGCGCCTCTGTCAACCGCTCTACCAACGTTTGGAGCAGCTAACCCAAGCAGAAGAAGCCCTATCGCTCTTTGGCCGATTGCAGCAACACCTGCCTGAAATGATCTTCCAGGTCAAGGCCTTAACTGCCCATTTGCGTTTGAATCCCTTGGCAGAAAGGGTGGTCACCTCTCAATCGGAATTGGAAAACTGGTACCGCCACTGTGACCAAGTGGCCAACCAATTGGATCGCTTGGAACGTGCCGGCCTGCAGATTCAAACCTTGGAAAGCCGCTATGTCGATCTGATTATCCAGGTCGGAGAATTGCAAGAAACCCTCGACAGACACTGGATTGCTGTCGCTTGATTGACTCAAAAAAACAGGAGTAAAAAATGCAAAGCCAAAATTTTAATCAACTCGCCCAAGAGGCCCAAGAGTTCGCGCTGACGCGTGAAGATCTGCTGGAAAAACTCTATCAACAAGGCAAAGCCGCTTTTCAACGAGCCCTTCAAAGTAAGTTTACCGACAAACTTGCCCTCAAAGAAAGTGGCGACGCCTTTTTTCGCATGTTGCAACAAGACCCAGAAGACTACCGCCCGCATTTATTCCTGGGCTATTTTTTAATGCTGATGGACGATTATGAGCAGTCTGAAGCCTTTCTCAAACGGGCCCAACAGCTCAATGCCGAAACAAAAGAAATCCCCCAATTGCTGAAAACCTTGGCAGAGCAAAAAGAATGGCCCCAGTTTAAAAGCATCGACATCAACCAACCTTTGGAGAGCCAAACCCCCAATCTGGAGCAGCTCTACAGCGAGTGTGAAAATGTGATTCAGCAGCGGTTTAAAACCATTTCAGCATTCCCTTTCAGTGCCGCACTTGATCCCGCTGAATTGGCAAACCTAAAAAATCGGCTACAGGCACTGGAACGCTTTTGGGACATCGTCCAACCGGTCTTGGATTTTCTGGCCCTCCATTTTGATTCTGAGAGCCTGGAAAATTTGGCCCGGCCACTGCGCAACCAACAAAATCAACTGCTCAAGGCCCATGGCCAATCCGAACAGCTGATCCAACTCAAAAAAGCCCTGGGACAGGCCACCAAAACCATCAGCGATGAGTTAAAAAAAGTGCGTTCACTCCGCACCCAGCGAGATTTTGAGCATTTTGAAGAAACACTCGGAAAAATTTACGACCAATGTGATCATTTTGCCGATCTCGTTGATGGCCTGGACAATCAGAATCCTGCGGTAACAGCTTTGGAAAAAGGCTATGAGCGCCTGATCAAATTTGTGAACCAATTACAAAGTGAGTGGGAATCCCAAAAGGCCCGTTTTCCCCAGGTTCAACTCTCACGTTGATCGCTGGAGGCAGAGACCTGGACCTGATTGCGGCCTTTCTCTTTGGCCCGATACAGGGCCTGATCTGCAGCCAGCAAAAGCTCGGTTTCTGCCACCCCCCGGTGAGGGACCAGGGTCGCAACCCCCAAGCTGAGAGTCACAATACCCTGATGGGCATTGTGGGGATGGGGCAAAGCCAAATCACGAACGGCTTGAGCCAGGTGCTCAGCAACCTCTTTGGCCCCAGCAGCATCGGTTTCTGGCAAAATCACGGCAAATTCTTCTCCCCCATAACGGGAGACCAAATCTCCCGAACGGCGCGCCATTTGCATCAGGGTTTGCGCGACCTGGATCAGACACAGATCCCCCTGAATATGCCCAAACAAGTCATTGTAAAGTTTGAAAAAGTCGATATCACACATGATCAAAGACAGGGGTTTTTGTGTGCGCACACTGCGTCGCCACTCGTGGGCCAATTGCTGATCAAAGACCCGGCGATTGGCTATCCCCGTTAAACCATCTTGTTCGGCCTGTCGGGCCAGGGTTAGCTCTAAATTTTTGCGTTCGGTGGTATTGCGAAAGGTCACGGCCAGACCGTCATCCAGCTTGACAGCAAACATCTGAATCCAGCTTTCAAATTGGGCCAGATAATACTCTTTATTGAGGCTCTGCCCTGTTTCCACAACCTGAACATATTCCGCAAAAATGCCTTCACTTTGAAGAAAGGGAAATTGAACCAACAGATGTTCACCCAGCAATTCTTCGCGTTTTTTGCCCACCATTTCAGCCGCAGCAGGATTGAGTTCAAGCCAACGAAAATCCAGCAAATGCCCCTCGGGATCGCGCACCGCCTGATAAGCCATAATGCCATCAAGAGAGCTGTTGAGAATGCCCGCCAATTGACGGCGCTGCGTGAGAATCGTCAATTGTGACTCAATCCGGGCCAAGACCTCGGCCTCCTGAAAGGGTTTGGAGATATAGTCCACCCCACCTACAGCAAAGCCGTGAATCCTGTCGTGTAATTCGTCGTTGGCACTGATAAACAAAACAGGAATATCTGCCGTTTCGGGGTCGGCTTTGAGCTGACGACAGACTTCGTAGCCATCCATTTCGGGCATGTTGATATCCAGCAGAATCAGGTCCGGCTTTTGTTTTTTGGCTGTACTCAATGCCCGCGCACCATTATTGGCTGGCCGAATTTGGTAACCCCGCTCTTGCAAAATGGCAATCAAAAGCCGCAAATTATTCGGATTATCGTCGACAATCAGGATATAGCCGGACATATTAACAGACCTTCCTCAACAAACGAACACGTCTGCGAAAATTAAACGGGGAATTCACCCTATCGAAAATCCCGACATTTCATTTTAGCATTTTAACCCCAGCGGTTTTCAGCAAATTTTAAGCTGCTCTTGGGTCTCTTACAAGGCTTTCTGAGGGGGGCTCTCAAGTTGGCAAGTTTAAACTGAATTCAGAGCGCCAGAGAAGCCCAGAACACCATACGAGACAAGCGGCCAGGCTCAAAATGCTGAACCAAGGAGACAAAAGATGCCATTGAAACAGTTTGAAGTGCTTCAAGAACAGGCCCAACAAGTGAAAACCTCCCGCCACAAGCAAGGTCAGGATGTGTATCAGCAAGCCATGGCCTATTTTCAACAGGCGGCCAAAAGTGAATTTCAAGACAAAGCAGCTTTAAAACAGAGTGTGCAGCTTTTGCATCAGACCCTGCATCTCACCCGTGACGATCACCGTCCCCATCTGGTTTTGGGCTATATCCTCTATCTGATGGATCAGCCCACTGAAGCAGCGGTTTATGCCCATCAAGCCCAAAAATTGCACCCCGAAGATCAACGCACCCGACAATTATTGGGGCTGCTCAAACCCAGCTCACCCCAAATTTTCGCAGTGCAAGCCAGCAGCCATCACACAGACCTCGATTTTGACGCTCTCTACGATCAGGTCGAAAGCCAGATTCAGGAAAAGTCCCAACACATTCTCTCTGTTCATTACCATCACCTCAAACCGAGCCAGGATCCCGAAATTATCCGCCAACTCGAACATATTCACAAGGCCCTGAGCCAATTTATACAACAGACAGAGGCCAAACTGAGCATTCTCGAAGAGGAATTTGAACTCTCTGAACTCAAAAACAGCTTGCGGCCTCTGCAAATGCGTTTAAAGCAATGGCACAATTGGCTGCGGCTCTCCGAGCAAATGTTGGCCTTGGAAGCGCAAATACAAGCGGAGATTCAAAGTGTACGCCAATGGACTGAGCAGGCCCGCAAAGGGGCTCCTATTTCTGAGCAAACCCTGGATGTGCTGTTTGATCGCTGTGATCGCCTCGCTGACCGGCTCGATGCCCTCGAAGCTGAAGGGATTGAAATCAACGCCCTGCTGGATCTCTACCAGCGTTTGGTCAAAAAAACCGATGCCCTGCAAGACGCCTTGGATGAAACCGCGGTGGCGGCCTGAGGTATTCGGTCAGCCCTTGGCAGACTTGGCAGCAGCGTCTGCCTCAGCGTGGATAACTGACGGGTGGAGGGCAGTTATCGATCAAGATATGCCGCAACGTCGGCATGATCTGTTTGCTAGTTGGCCAAACTCTGAAGTTATTTCAGCGACTTTCCAGCTCATTATCTTCTTGTGATGCAAGTATCTGATAAATCTCATGGAGCTTGGCTTGTAGCAGTTTCTTGTCTGGAAGTTGGGTCTCATACTCGGCAATCAGAGTGGGTGAGAGTGAACGGCTTAGGGCGTATTCAACGACTTCGCTATCCTTGGTAGCGCAGAGCAGCAAGCCAATGGCAGGGTTTTCGTGAGGCTTGCGAAAATCGCGATCAAGGGCTTCGAGGTAGAAATTAAGCTTGCCCAGATGCTCTGGCTCAAAACGGGTCGCTTTAAGTTCAACAGCAATCAAGCAATTCAGCCCACGATGAAAAAAGAGCAGGTCAAGAGCAAAATCCTGACTGCCCACTTGAATAGGATGTTCAGAACCGATAAAGCAGAAATCACGACCCAGCTCGGTAAGAAATCGTCCGAGATTGCGAAGCAAAGCACCATGAAGATCGGCCTCTGAATGCTCGTCGGGTAAACCCAAAAACTCCAATGAGTAGGCGTCTTTGAAGTGCTCAGTCGCTGTCGGATGTAATTCTCTCAACGTTGTTGAGAGTTTTGGTGGATTCAACATAGTTCGCTCAAAAAGGCCTGCGTCTATCTGGCGAGCGACTTCACGCACCTGCCATTGATGATGAATGGCCATCTTCAGATAAAATTCCCGTTCTTCCAATCCCCTTGTGTCAGGCTAGGGTCGTTTCAAGTGACCCGACAACTAGACTGACATTTACCGACACAAGGGGAGCTCTTTATTCACGTTTTTCTACCCAGCCTTGATTCGGTTGCCAAACCATTTTAAATGACTTATCTTCTGCCACATATTGACTCACCGGCATCAGAAAAGAGATGAGTCTTTCAATCACTTCTGACAGCTCTATTTTTTGCTTTATACGTCTTATAAAAGCGTTCCATTGTTGAATTTTAAGCATTTCTTCACTAAATGCTGCTGTAAATGCAAGAGGTAAATCAACAGGCAAAGCTGTCTCTCTTTTGTTAAATGTTGATTGCACTGCTTTGCTCACTAATTCTCCGTCAAATGACATGGTTTCTGACAACAAATAGAGATCAAAAAAATCCTTCATCCTGGTATTTTGAATCCCCAAACTCACTATCGCTTGAAATTTTTCAGCAAGTACTGTTTCTTTGGGATACACCCATAATTCCGGAGATGAAAAACCATCCAAAACAACTGGAAATAATTGCTTCTCAGCAGCCGGTGTCACAACATCACCAAAGCCGATGTCTATTTGTAAGGGTATCCGAGTCTTTTCAAGTAAAGCAGTAAATGTAACTCGCACGCCTTGATACTTCTGTCCCTCTTTGATGCGTTCAACATGAAGATTATCCAGATCAAAATTTAGTCCATCAGGTTCATCGGTCTCTGTTTGGCAAATCTCAATGAAGATCTTTTTAAGCAAGTCTGGCTGATCTGAACCAAAACTTAATAAGTCAACATCTCTGGTGACACGTAATTCTTGTTGCCCTAACCACAGATGAAACAACATCGCTCCTTTGAGCACAAAGTGCTCTTTGTAAATACTCAGTTGTATGCGATATAACCTACATTGAGCAGCCCTCAAAGGGGGCAAGTTGGTAATTAAGTTCAACTTGTGGGCCAAAGAGCCTGAGAATCTTGGTTTTAAGGTCATTCACACCCTCCATCAAACATTGCTTGGGCTGGCCTGGGATCTCCAGAAACACTCGGTTAATGTCTTTGAGCAGATAAAAGACCCAGCGTAGGGTCGGGGTTGCCGTTTGTTGCTTGATCTGGTTTGGCAAGGTTTCATTCTTTTCGGCCAAAGCCATACGCAAGCGCCGTTCTGCCAAGGAATAAACCAATAAAGCCAAGGTCATCACTGTGAGCAAGCCCTGCACCCGTTCTGGCTTTTTCAAAAACAGGGCAGAGGTAAAAAATTGCGGGTCTTTTAAAAAGCGAAAGCCCCTCTCAACCTTGCTTTGCTGCTTGTAGAGCGCAATCGCTTCTGGTGCGGTCAGCTCTTGGGCAGGCAAATTCGTGACCACAATGTAACAGGCTCCCTCGGCATCCAGACCTACCGTTTTGTCTTCATCCACCTCAAATTCAGCTTGAATCCGCCAATTCACAGTGATCTTCTCTTGCCCTTCTTTGGGTCTGCCTCGCTGAGGCTGCTTTTGTATAGCCGTAGTTTCAAAGCCTTTTAGGCTGTGGTACTTGGCCTTTTTAAAGACTTCCTGCAAGGCCTGCTCTGCATCGGCCTGACAGTTAAAACGCTTGCGCTGTAGCTTTTTCAGGGCCTGTTGCAACTCTTCGTTTTCCTGTTCACATTTGTACGCCAAAGCCTTTTGACTGCGATGTTCTGCCGCCGACGAATAAACGACAATCCAACGCTCATCTTCATGATTAAACTCTTGCCAATACTCACCTTCAGCCAAGGTTTGCCATTCGGCGACACCAAGGGCTGTCACGACCATTTCTTCATGGGCTTTAAGCGTGGCTGGCACACGGCTAATAAAGCCCAGATTCTTGAGATAGGGCTCATTGCGCTGGTTGTAGCCTTTGCTGTCGAGGATAATGCCTCGCACACTTGGATTGAGGTTTTGAGACATCGTTTGGATGCGTTGGTGGAAAATCTCACTGTCATTGCTGTTTCCACTCCAATGCTTGATGGCAAGCGGAATTCCGTAGGTGTCACTCACCAGCATCTCTTGGACAATCTGAACCAGGTCAGGGCGATGGTCACGCGAATAGCCATGGTTAATTTCGACCTCTGCAGATTCTTCGTCTGAGGCGTATTTGCCACTGAAACTGAAGCTGGTGGTATCTCCGTGATTCCATTGGGTCTCTACAGACTCCTTTTGGCAGGCTTTGTGGCTCAACTCAGCAAAGAGTTTCTCGCAACCATATTCATGCAATTTTTCAAGGCTACGACCGAGTTTGAAGTGATTAAAGTCATTGGGTTGAAGCTGGTCATTGTCCAAAAGGAAACCCACAGGCAATTTTTCAAAAAAATGGGGGGTGAGCGAAAGTGGGGTTTGTGAAAAGCCAAGCCCGCACAGGATCATCGCCGCTACACATTCGCCAACACTGGCTTTCATGTCGTCTGTGGGCGGCAAAAGGGCATCTATTTCTTTGCTCAGCTCAAGTTCTTTCAAAATGCCTGCTACCACTCCCAAATGATCCAACCGCTCAATCTTCATTTGCATTGGGCCAAACTCCTTGCTACAACTGGGTTGCATTGAGTTTAGCATTTAATTCAACACGATGACGGCCTACCCCTGCTCAATGTCGGATATAAGAGGCGTTCAAGAGCGTAACGCAATAATAATTGCTGAAAATCAGATTTCTGAGCACGTGAAGCATTCAGCAATCTGGCTTTAACGGATGCAGCAATATTTGAAGGGTTTGTCATGCGATTGCCTCCAAATACGGCAATATGATTTTGCTGACACGCAGAATCTTTGCAAACTCCCAAATATCATTTGCGTTTACCCCTTTTGCCAGCCCTATTTTAAGGGCTTCCAAGGCAACATCCATTCCGATCCGGTTGCGAAACTTAAAACAATCAGCAAGGGTTCTTGCAGGATTGAAGACACGCACCGTTCCGGCTTCTAAATCATGTGTTTCAAGCCCCATCATCATGAGTTCGGGCTTGAGTTGAACCAGTTCTAAAGTTGGATATCTCAATTGAGGGCGGTGTGCATGAGCTGGAATCGCAAGCCAAACAGAGCTTGGTAATTGTGTTGTCAGCTGATGGTATTGCAGGGCTGAAATCAAGCAGATCACGCCTTTGGGCACTTGATGACAGACTTCAAGTAAACTTTGAAGCTCACTGAGTTCGAAGTCCAGTGACGCATAAAGACCTCTGCCTAAATGTTGAATATGGCCATCCTGGGCCAATAACCAGAGGTAGGATTCTGGGATTTCAAATTGCTTCAAATCACGCGGACGCAAGAGCTTACGTTCGTTTACCACATTCAAGACGTGCTTTTTGGTTTCAATTTGGGTTTTCATAAATTTATGATACCTAGTTATTTGTATTAAATCAACTAGATTTTATTAATGAGTCGTGTGATTGCAAATAAACGTGAACTTAGCAGACTGTCGCTGCTAAGCGGGCTAGACACCAAGCATGCGGTGGGTTTAGCGCTCCGCTTAACCTGCGCAGCAAAGCAAGTCAGGTTGAAGCGGATTGTTGGCCATCGAATTAATCTTTAAGTGACCTTCTCCAATCTTTCTTCAATAGTTATATTAAAATCATCTACATTAATCTCACCCCGGATTTCTGGATCTAGTTTTCTAGGGGTGCCGTCAATGAAATACCTATATTCAGGTTTAACCAATAATTCTAAATCTCCCTGCTTACTAAAATCTCTTGCCACCAACTTCCAGTTAACTTTAATTGAGGAGCAATCTTTTTTAGGCAATAAAATAATGTCAAAAACTTTTGAGTCTGTCTGAACAAGAGTCTCATTTCTCAATGGTTTATACAATATCGTGCCTTCTTCAGGATCAATAAAGGTCGTTCTATTTCCGCTAACACCCAAAATCTTTTTATGTACTTCAAATTCGTTTGTTAAGCTTTTAAATTCTTTATCAAAATAAAAATAAACCTTCCAATCTTCCAGAGGGGCACTTCCTGTGTTAATTAAGTAAATCTCCAAGTCGCACCATGAAAGATTTCTTTGTTGAAACCGTTGGCTCATAAAGTTATTGTAGCTAATGCCACCTAAAGTCTTTGACAGTTCTTTGGCAGCAGAAGCATTTTGTTTGGGGTTTCTACTGTTATATAACTTGTTGTAAAGTGGGTTGATAGTAAAAATATTATTATTGTTCCCCCAGCAAACTTGAAAATCGTGCTGAGACTTAAACTGATTTTGTTGGACATACCAACTATAAGTTTCACGATTTTCCTCAATCAAGTCCACAATGTCTTCCCAGCAATAAAGATGAATTGAGAACAATCCTGAATTTCTACTTTCAAGATCTTTAATTCTTACATACTCTTCCAGTTCTGCGTCCTTATTTGCAGTAGTTGCAAAAATAAATCCTTCTAGACTAGGAACGAATAGCTTAGCTTTTTCAATTTCAGCATCAATTTCAGATGTGGCTAGCTTTGCATTTGTGTAGTCATCTTTTCCTTTGCATTGAATGCCCCAATAGAGATTTTTGCCACTTGGAACAGCATAGATATCTACTCCTAATTGCTTTTGCCCTTGACGACCATTCTTTTTTATTTCACTAGAACACCTCCAGATTTCACCCCATAATTTTTTACATAGTGATTCAAAATCTTGCCAGTTTTCTGGCTTGGAGATCTTCTTTTTCATATCAGATAATGTTAATCTCCATGGAGAGTACATTCTCATCATTTAACACTGGCCCATTAGGATCAGGTTCTAATTGCTTGATCATACTCTCAAGACTTATTAAATTCATAGCACCTTCTGGTAAAAACTCATAGAATAAAGTGTTGACTAGGCAAAAATGCTTGAAGAGTGTCAATGGCGTCATATTGGAGGAAAATGTTGGAATAGAAAATTCGTACTGCTCTATCTCAGGATCAAGCCTAACTTCACAATCTTTTACTTCCGCATAGTTTATAAGCAGGGCTAAAAACTTTTTTAAAGGAAATGTTTTTGATTTAAAATCAAAAGAAAGCCTTTTTACTTCCAATTTGAAAAATTGAGATATAAGCACACAATCTAAAACACCCTTTTCTTGGCCTTCTGGGAACTTGGCTTTTGCTTTTAGAATACAACCGTTGAAAATTCTCACCCAATTCTGAGGTGTATTACCGTCAATTGCAGCGGTGTACACTTCAACCCAGTCCAACTTTTTTAAGTCATAAAATATTTTGTCCATTACAAGCGATAGCTTAAATGTAGGAAAAGAGTTTATTGATGAACTGCCGCCCAGTTCAAGCATATGTTCCGCAAATATTCCGTTTTTTTCGTCTATTAAATCAGTGAGCTCAATTTTGTCTCCATTTTTAAGATGAAAAATGTATCTGTAGGCTCTTGGCAATGCAGGTGTGGTCATTTTTGCATTACCACTAATATTTAACATACGGAACCTTCACCTCCTCAAACTTCATATTCATAGTACCAACTGCTTCTAATCTAAAAAAAACAATCTCACTCCAAAAATCTTCGTTCGATATTAAATTATTTCTGAAATTTTCAATAATTTTAAATTTAAGATTTAATTTGTGTCTCATTTTTTCAAATTCAACATGACTTTTGTTTTCATCGGACACATGGAATGTTGTGATACTGATATTCTCGACTAAGTTTGAGCGAAAATCGATATTTCTTAATAGATACAACAATTCGTTTTGGTATTCTGAACCAGTTTCGGCTCTTGAAGCAAAACATATGTCTAAAAATTTATTGTGCGTGTCTATATTAAATGAATATACTCTTGTTATTACTGAACTCGAAAGTATTTCATGGATACGGTCACATAATTGAACCTGATCGTCAATAATATTTATTGGGGTTTGGTTTGTTGTATTTGAAACGAGCGAAACTAAATTATCAGTAAACAAACCAATTTCACTAAAAGTCCTGTCGACAGGGGTAAATGGAATCGTTTTTACATTGAAGTTCTTTTCAAGCTTTTCCACATCTATAGAATCGACATTAGGCATTAAGGCATAGTGTGGATATAATAAACTGCCATGCTTAGACTTAACTAGGTTTAAAAGCATTTCAATATGTGGATCTGTCAAGCTGAATCCCAAAAAAAGTAAAGTTTTTGTTGATAGGACGTTTGTTAAGAAATCGTTGATGGCTGAGTCATTGAAAATTGCCGTAGTAAAATCATCAGACGTTAATATAATGCTCGATTGTGAAAGTATGTCACCATGCATTTTTAAAATCACTTTCTCACCTACGGAGAAAGATGCAAGTGCTTCACTTGCATTGGCGCGACTGTAAATTCTATGATTTCCTTTACTTAATTTTTCCGGTATTAAATCATAATTTGTTGTGATGATTAGATTGGACGGTAGTTGAAAAACTTTTTTGTAGTTTTCTGGAATTTGTTCCTCATTAAAATTCTTGTCGAAGCATTCTCTTAAATGTTCCCTATAAGCTAATGGTCCCAGAATTTCAATACATTTTTGTGCAACAAAGAGATAATCTGCTCCCCGATCAACTCGCATACGGAGTTGTTTAACCTCATCCTCATTTAACTTGCATGTATCGATTGCAGATGTTAAGAGTTTGTTGATGAACTCGCCCCAACGTGGAAAAAGCGGAGTAGAAAGCCCTGCTCCAATAAAAAGAATTAAACCCCTGCCGTTTTTAATTAAATCAAAATTTTTTATCAAATGCTTATAGTTGTAATGCTCGGTAAAATGACTTTTTTCCACCTAAAACCTCAAATGAATCTGGATTTATGCTAATATTTATAGTGCTCCGCTTAATCTGCGACCAAAGGGAGTCAGTTTGAAACGGATTGTTGGCCTTATAAGTTATTATTAGTTTATTCATTCCCTAATTTAACAAAAAAATTATTCTAGATAGCTCCTTCTTCGGGGAAGTGATGTTGTTCTCGAAGATTCTGATGCTCTCATTATTTTCAATACATCTTGCATAGTCTTTGATTCAGCTATAAAATCACAGTCATAAATTTTTAATTTATCAAAAGAAGACCAAGGTTTTTCAAAGCATTCAGGGTAAAAATTTTCCCTACTTACAATTGTAAATACATGATCCTTTGATAAGTTTGTGCTCAAAGGTAAGTTTGATGACTTTATCCAAGTCCAAATTGAATCAGGAGAATCTTGACCGACTTGGTAGATAATATCTTTGCAAACATCGTGAACAATAAGAGCGTTATTTAAGTCATCTGCTGATTTCCACATTACAGACTTTTTCTCAATACGAATAGCCGCATTTATAGAAATTTCTGGAATTTTCAAAAGGATTAGAGGATCTTTAATTATTTCAAGAATAATTGGTTCTTCAAAAGATACATTACACTTTAATGTAATAAACCCAATACAATCTTTTTCTTCTCCGATCACACCAAATTTAGAGCAATATTTGTCTCCAATTTGATTAAATACAGAATCCTCAATTAAATCTTCTAGTAATTTACTTCGTCCAACAACTTTTGTTGCAGTGCGTTCAGGAAAAAAGCTAACTGATGGAGTAAGCCCATTCTTTGGAATACTAACGCCTTCATGCCTTCCTATTTCGATTTTTGACCAAGGTAATTTCAATTCGTTTTGAAGTTGAATACAAAATACCTGACAAAAAGCCTTAAATGTTTGTGCTGGAACCCAATTTTGAGAGATTCCCTTTTTTACATTAAAAAGACTAACCCCATTTGCATTTGCAGTATTAATTGCGCCCGATTGAAAAGAGCCATTTGCAAATAACAATGCTTGAGAAGCATTTACTTTTTCTTTTGTCATTAGCAGTTTATCGACATCACCCCGCTCAATAGGAGTTGCTCCTGATTTACATTCAACTACAACTCTAAATGAGTGTGGTCCAAAAGTGACAGTGACTAAGCAGTCTACTTGTCGGTCACTGCCATCTTTATCAATAAGGTGAACATCCTGCTCGACTTGGATTAAATCAGCGCCTAAAAACAATCCAGAAATTAATTTTTCATAACTCTTCCAATCTAGGTCTAAAAACTTAGATTTCACGATAATATTTTAAATGTTTTTTATTTTCGCAAAACATTATTCGCATTAATATTAACTGACTTTGTATTGATGTGTAACTCTGATTTCGTTTGAGCTGGTGTGATATTTATTAAGAAGATCTAAAACCCATTTATCAGGTCTTTTATTATTTGAAAATTTCTCTGTTAACCATGTATATGCAGCTTTTTCAAAGTCATCATATTTATCTTCATCAAAATCAATTATCTTGTTAATTATTTTTTCTAGATCATTTTTACTTTCGATTTCTACATCAGGTTCCGATTTAATTTGATTTAGTTTATCAGGATACCAAAGATAAGCATTCCCTGGAACAAAAATAACCATAAAGAAAGGTTGATTTGGCAGTTGTTTTTTGCTTAATAATTTATCTTTTATTTCAATTGCTTTTTTTAATTGATTTTTCAGAAATAAAGGAGCTTTTTTGACTTCTATAGCCATTAATAATGTGTTGTTGATTGTTGTTGCTATATCGAGATAAAAAGGAGGCCTTACATTTTCCATTTCCCATTCTTCAGTTCTCAACATTTCGTCAATACAATTTCTACAAACATTAGTTTGCATTCCATTAGGTTCTTCCCACACGGCAGTAATGGGATTAGGAGCTGTTTTTGCTGTGCATTTAGATGTTTGAACATCGCAAAGACCAATCATTACAACACCAGTGCTTTCAACTTTCATAAATTAATTCCTTTTGTTTTCTAACCAGATTTCTAATAGTTCAACAGAAGCTGCTATAAGTGATTCTTTATCGACGGGACTTAACACAACTTCCCAAGAAGCATGAATATTTGTTTCTGCTTCATCTCTCTCCTCTACATCTCGATCTAATCGAAAGCTATTAAATCTCTCTGCGTGTGCTTTTTCATGGGCTAAACATGCCAGTAAAGAAATCCGAGAATGAGCTGATGTGCCATTGCCAGGCAAAACATCTGCTCCTAAAATAACTTTATTTTGATTTTGAATAAACTTGGTTTGGGATGAATGAATATGAGCAAAAGAAGTATCTAATTCGCAAAATTGATTACCACCAAGTACTTCCCAAGCAACTATACAGTTTTGAATAGTACGCTCGTTTAATCCTATTTTATTCCTATCATCATTAATCATTTAATAATCACCAAATCAAATGCTTTTACTAAATTTCACACGAAAAATGTCTTGCGTCAGTCAAGACGATGCGGTGTTGCCCTGTGTGCCACACCTATAATTATAATCCTCTTCTTTCAAAAGTCCAGAAAGGCAGAAAACTAATTTTGCATACATTAAAATTCAGTATTGCATACCGTCTCAAATCGTGTTATGATAAGGAAGTGATTCGTGTTGCCCTTTTTGATCACCCGCCCAAACGCACCCCATAATTCCCATTCCTTCCACATAACACCCCTTTTTGCTGATTCACCCCTTAAGGCTAACGGTATAACACCCCATTTCGGACAATTCATGAGATCTGGATAATCTTCCATATGAACAATTCACGAGATCCCAGATAACCCATATGAAGCAAAAATGCCGCTGCCGATCACAGCCGCCAAAACGAAACGCTTCAATCATACATTTTTTACGCTTGCGATTCAAGCAGGGGGATGTAAAGCTTAAAGCCGATTTAACTCCATAAAACAGACCTTTTTATGTATTTATTTTGTCACAATTGCAAGAATTAAAGCCCAAATATCAGAATCTGAAATTTGCTGCTTAGCCAGATCTGGTTGAATTCATTCTCATTCTTTTTTTGCACCCACGCTCCCGGTCTGAACCAACCCACAAAAAAAACTCCCCTCAACGGGGAGCACTGCTGAACTCAGGGAGTTGGGAGATGGTTTGAGCGCCTGTTTAGCCCAGGACCTCAAGAAAGACATCAAAGGCCTCACCCAGCAACTCATACATCAGCTCTTTGGTGCCAGAAGACTTGGCCTCCATCTGTTGGGGATTGCTCTGATCGACCATTTTTGAAAACTGCTCGGGGCCGATCATAAAAGGACCTGCAGAAGTGCCGCAGCCTTTCATTTGCCCAGCGCGGGCGGCCAATTGCTTCGCTTCACCCGAGAGCGGGGCCGGGCCAGTGGAAATCCCCTGGGAGCGAGAGATTTGAGCGGGCTGAAGCCCGGCACCCATCCGGGGCATGGGCTGTAGTGCCGACATTCCAAAACCGCCTTGAATTTGCATGGTGAAGACCTTTCTTGTTGTCTGATTAATTTTCAGCATAAAAGACCCACTTAAAAATTCACTGAGGGCCAGCTTAAAATTTGCTAAAAATCAGATCGGATGGCTCAGGGGAAAGGAGACAAAGAAACAGGCCCCTTGGCCCAATTGGCTTTCGCAGCCAATGGTGCCAGACATCGCTTCCACCAATTTTTTGCTGATCGAGAGCCCCAAGCCACTGGAGTGTTCGCCCCCTGTGGGTTTGGCACTCAAACGCATAAACTTTTCAAAGAGCTGGGCCTGATCGGATTCACTTAATCCGGGCCCCTGATCGCGCACCTGCAGACATACCGCCTCTCCCACCTGCAGCACTTGGAGCTCAATTTCACTCTGGGAAGGCGAAAATTTGAGCGCATTGGACAGGAGGTTTTCCAGCACCTGCCGTACCCGCAAGGGGTCAGCAATGATCCAAGCGCTCTCCATCTCCCAAACACGCTTCAGTTGCTGGGCCTTGGCCTGGGCCTTCTCCTGGTATTCGGCCCAGACCTCTTGGGCCAAAGGCAGCAGGTCAAAGCGCTGAAGCTCAGGGGTTAACTCGCCCTGTTCCAATTTATTCAAATCGAGCAGATCTTCAATCAAACGAAACATGCGCTTGCCCGCTTTGGTAATCAGGCGACCCATTTCACGGGCTTTGTCTTCGGAGAGGGTACGCGATTCCATATAGCGCGAAAAGAGCAAAATACTGCTCAAGGGATTTTTTAAATCGTGAGAAACCATGCCCAAAAACTCGTCTTTGACCTGGCCCAAGTGCTGAAAAAAGCGGTTGGAGGCCTGCAATTGAAGATTCAAGGCTTTGAGCTGATCCTGGGCCTGTTTAAGCTGCAAATGGGTGCGCACGCGGGCAAAGAGTTCTTGGGGCTCAAAGGGTTTGGAGATATAGTCCACCCCACCGACATCAAAGCCTTTGACCTTGTCGTGTAATTCGTCGTTGGCGCTGATAAACAGCACGGGGATATCTGCCGTTTCGGGATGGGCCTTGAGCTGGCGACAGACTTCGTAGCCATCCATTTCGGGCATATTGATATCAAGCAAGATCAGGTCGGGTTTTTGTTTCTGCACGGTGTTGAGCGCCCGTGAGCCATTGTTGGCAGGCCGTGTCTCATAGCCCTGCTCACTCAAAAGCGTGATCAACAACCGTAAATTATTGGGATTGTCATCGACAATCAGAATATAACCGGAAAGTGTGTTTGCATCCATAGAGATAGTTTAAACGCTGTCCGCCGCGTTTAAAAGGGCCAAGATCTGATCATAGTCAAAGCAGGTCGCTGCGGATTCTAAAGCCTGGGCAAGGGCCTCAGAGGTTTCGCGAAGAGATTGAATGACCTGATCAATACTCTCCATCTGAGCAGACTCTGTCGCCTCACGCAAAGCCTGGCGCAAGGCCAAAGGCGCCGTTTGCAAGGCTGCCACACTCTGTTCCCAGGTCCAGCTCCGATTGGGTTGGACAAGATCAGGTTCAGCATAGCGATACACCACAGGCAAAAACCTGGCAATGACATCCAAAACAGCCTCTTCGCTAACCGGCTTGCGCAAAAAATCTTGGCAACCGGCTGCCAGTACCTCCTGGCGCTGATCTTCAAAGGCACTGGCCGTGACGGCAACCACCACAGGTGGCTCTTCCCAATCTTGGCTCTCGCGTATAAGTTTGGCTGTGGCCAGATAGCCATCCATTACAGGCATGCGCATATCCATCAAGACCAAATGGGGGCGGAAGGTTTCGGCCAATGCCAATCCCATTTGACCATTGCCTGCCTGGGCCAGTTCAAACCCCAAAGGGGCCAAATAATGCTGAAGCAGGGCTCGGTTATTGGCATCGTCATCGACAATCAAAATGCGCCAGACCTTTTCGGCAGACAGCAGGCCCACCACTTTTTGTACGACACGTTGTGTCGGCAACGCCGTTTCGGCCAATTGCAAGGGCAGCTCAAAAGCAAAACAAGAGCCCTTTCCCAAGGTGCTCGAAACCGAGAGTGTGCCGCCCATTTTTTTGATCAGATTTTGACTGATGGCCAAACCCAGTCCCACCCCTTCTCGAAAGCCCTCGGCCTGCTCAGCTTGCATAAAGGGCTCAAAAATGGTGTTTAAATCCGCCTGCGCAATCCCCGTGCCACTGTCGCTGATCTCAAAGCAAAGACGCGCCCCAGCCTCTGCTCCCTCTTTGTGAAACACCGCCAAATGAACCCAGCCTTGGGAGGTGTATTTGATGCCATTGGTCAAAAAATTGATCAAGAGCTGGCGCAGTTTTTGGGCATCTGCACGAATCCCCCTGGGCACAGCGGGATCAATCGAGATGTCCAGCGCCAAACCTTTACTTGAGGCCTTGAGCTGCAGCATATTTTGCAATTCACGCAGCAAAGCATGTAAGTCAAAATCTGTCAGGTCAAACTGGGTGGTTCCCGCTTCAATCTTGGCCATTTCCAGGGTATCGTTGATCAAAGTTAGCAAATGTTCACCGCTGTGAACGACGATCTCCAATTTCTCTGCATCCTCAGCGGGCAGGGCCTTGTTCTGCTGCAGAAGCCGCGAGAAGCCAATAATGGCGTTTAAAGGCGTGCGAATTTCGTGGCTCATATTGGCCAAAAAGCGACTTTTGGCCTGATTCGCCACTTCAGCCCCCTCTTTGGCCAGCATCAATTCGGCGGTGCGGGCTGAGACCTTTTCTTCCAGCACCCAATTCTGTTCACGCATCAGCTGATAGAGTTGGGCATTTTCAAGCGAAATCGCGGCCTGACTGGAGAGCACATTCAGGGTTTGAATATGCTCCGGGGTAAAAGCCCCCGGCGTGAGGTTGTTTTCCAGATACAAAATCCCCTGCAATTGGCCCTGTTTAAGCAAGGGCAAACAGAGCAGTGAACGGGTCTGCTGCTCCAAAATATAGCTATCCTGCATAAAATCACCCTGTTGGCAGGCATTTTCAAGCAAGACACTGGACTGGGTGCGCAGCACATAATTGACCACACCCTGTGCCAATAAATGGGTCTCAGCCAAAGCTTGGGAGCCAATGGTCACTCCGCCTTCTGCCCCAGCCCTGGCTTCGATAAACCAATCTTTGCTTTCGGGTTTGGGCAAGAGCAAAAATCCCTTTTGCGCCCCGGCATTTTCCATCACAATCAGCAGCAGTTTTTCGAGCAGCGAATGGAGTTCCACCACTTCGGAGAGGGCCTGTGAGGCTTTGATCAGGCTGAGCAGGTCCAGGTGGCTGGTCTCCAAACTGGCCGGAGAGGTCGTTTTGCCGCCAAAAACCCGCTCAATATCCGCCTGTGAAAGTTGTGCGACCAAACTCGGAAACTCTCTTTCGAGACGGCTGAGCAAAGCCGGCGCTCCCCACTGCAAATAGCCACGATGAGCGGCACTGAGATAGACCAAGGCCAAACGGGTTTGGTTCTCAGCAAAACAGGCCTGGCCTGCCAGATGATTGGCCAAGGCCTGTACATGTTGAAAACCATGGCTTTCTGCTGCTTGTATGGCGGCATCATAGCTCTTCAAGGCCCCGAGAAAATCTCCGTTCAAATGCTGTTTCTCGGCTTTGATAAGCAGGTAATTGTGTTCAAAATTGACAGGGGACAATTGGGCCAAGAAACCCATGCGTTTGAAAATTTTGGCCAGTTTTGAACGGGCTTGGTGGGCCGAATAGCCCTGAGGCAAGACCCCTGTTTTCAGGCCTTGACACCAGATCAAAGCCGCATAAAAAGCCCCGTCGATGCCATAGATAAACGCCTGACTTTGCTCAAAGGCTGCGCTGGCTGGTAGCAAAATCTGCAAGGCAAAATCCCTATTCCCCAAGAGATAGGCACTGCGCAGATAGACACAATAATAATGGGAGATCAGCAGCGGAGAATCGTGATGTGATTTGACCCATTCTGAATTAAATTTGTCGGCAAGTTGTTTGACCTGTTCAGGCTGGGTAAATGTCAGCAGCGGTTCAATCATGGCCTCAAGTGACATCTCTTGATACTGTTTTCGGTGTTCCGAGGCCAAAAGAGGCAAATAACTCAAGCCCACCTGATGAAGTTCTTTGAGGGGGGTGCCTCTGACAAAGCCAAAACTGCTCAAAAAATAAATGTTATAAGCGGCATACATTAAATTGCCTTCGGCTTTGAGCAGGTCCAAACCGGCTTGTAATCGGTCAATACTGACTTGGATATGTTGGTAAAATGGGTTTAATAGCAGACCATAAGACGCATAGACTTTGTTTTTTAAAATGGGGTTATTCGAGCGCTCGGCCAAATTTAACGCCAAAAGTGCAAATTGACGGGCCGAAGTAAAATCGCCAAAAAGTTGCTGTCGGGAGGCCCCGTAAAAAGCATAAGCCAGAGCGCTGATTTCGGCATTCCCTTTTTCGAGCGAAAGTTTGACCAATTTGGCCACAACCAAGCCAAACAAGAGCTTTTGATCCGCCGCCATCAGAATATCCAAAGAGGTGCCCATCAATTGGGCCAGCACCAGCGAATGGGGATCGGTCATTTCTGGCAAATCGGCCAAATGCACAATCTCGCGCCTCTTGAAGCGCTGTTTTAGCGAGAGCAAAACAACGCCAAATTGCAGGGCCTGCTGCCAAGGCTGGCGGGGCAGCCCCTCTCCCAAGGCTTCGAGGGCCGTTAAAAAGACCACTATCGCCTCTTTATAACGGCGTTGCTGAGAATAGAGGGTGAGTTGTAAATAAAAGACCCGGGCCTGATCTTGGGGCGTTCGGGCTTCTTTCACAAGCCGGGGATAGAGTTCCTCGCTGCGCTCATTTTGTCCAATGACAAAGGTGGCTTCAATCTGCAAGAGAGATAATTCAAACATCAAGGTGTAATCAGATTGCCAAGCGGCTTCTCCCAAGAGTGCCAAAGCAATACCTGTTAATTCCATGACATCTTCATAAGCCGCCGAGCGACGACTGTGTTGAGCAGCCCAGAGATTCAATTGGGCCAAATGCCTTTTTTCGGCGCTGTCTTGCAAAAGCAGACGGCCCAAATTGAGATGGTAAACCCGCTCAAAATTGAGGCTCTGCAGATCGTCTTCTGCCGTGCTGGCAAGCAATAAACGCCCAATCTTTAAATGCACTTCGGGCAGCTCCAAGGCCGTCAGCAAGGCATAGGCCGCCTGTTGGACCCGATCGTGCAAAAAACGACAAAGCAATGTTGCTTTGGGTGAAGGCAAGGGCACCAAGAGCCCGGTTTCCGAAAGTTGTTTCACTGCAGCCTGAACGTCGAAACGGGACAGGCCAGCGGCCTGACCTGCGACCAACGCATCAAATCGATTGCCAAGGCAGGCCCCCCATTTCAGCAGGATCTGTGCCGCTGCTGGTTGGGTTTGGATTTTTTCTGTTAAAAGTGAAACCACATTGTCTGTCACATTTTGGGCCTGGATATCTGCCAACTTCCAGCACCATTGCTGACGCCCGAACTCAAAATAGAGCAGACCTTGGCGGTGTAAATCATAGAGAAATTGATGCACAAAAAAAGCGTTGCCCTGGGTTTTTTGAAAGACCCCATGGGCCAACTCAGCGGTTTGCGCCACAGACAATAAGAGGGTGTCGGCCAAAAGCCTTGCAATTTGGCTGGCTTGTAAGTTGAGCAGCTGAATGCGTTCGGGCGCGCGCCCCTCTGCAGCCAAATCTGTCACGATTTGGCTCAGCAGATGGTCTGAGGGGGTTTCGTTATCGCGGTAGGCCCCGATCAGCAAGAGCCCGGGCAAAACCGGCTCTAAGGCCAAATCTTTGAGCAAATTTAAAGAGGCCCGATCTGCCCATTGCAAATCGTCAATAAAAATCACCAAGGGGCGTTCCAAGCTGGCCAAAACTTCGATCAGGCGCTTGAGCAGGTGCCGAATTCTGTTTTGTTCTTCGTGGGGCTCCAAAGCGACCACATCTGGCTGCTCGCCGAGCAAATGGCGCAGGGCAGGAATCATAGCCATCACCACTTGGGCCGAACTGCCCAAGGCACTTAAAACACGCTCTCGCCATTTTGCGACGTGTTCAGGGCTTTCCGTTAAAATCTGCTGCACAAAATGGGTGATGCCCTGAACAAAAGCCGAATAGGGCAGGTGTTTTTGGTATTGATCGTATTTGCCCGCAAAAATAAAAAAGCCATGTAGTTCAAACAGCGGTTGTTGAATTTCGTGGACCAAAAAAGACTTGCCCGACCCCGATGCCCCCGCAATCAAAACCACCTGGGCGGGTTGATTGGGGGTGGCTTGCAACGCTTGAAAGACCCCCAAAAGCGCTTTGATTTCACGCTCTCGTCCATAGAGCTTGGCTGGGATTTTAAGGGCCAGCCGGGACTCAGACTCCCCTGGGGTAAAAGCCAAAAGGGCTGTCGTTTGGTCTGAGCAAGCCGCGATTAAACCCAGGTCTTCGACCAGCCCCTGGGCCGATTGGTAGCGATCTTCGGGGTGTTTGGCCAAAAGTTTTAAGATCACCTTTGAGAGCGCCTGCAAAACGGGTGTTGGATTTGACAGCAACACGTCAGGGGCTCGGGGTATTTTGGCGAGATGGGCATAGATCATGCCCAATTCATCTTCTGCAACAAAGGGCATTTGCCCAGTCATCAGTTCGTAGAGTGTCACCCCCAAGGCATAGAGATCGCTGCGTTGATCCACCTTCTGGGCCGTGCGGCCGGTCTGCTCTGGTGAGAGATAGGCCCAGGTTCCCGTCAGCAGGGCTGACGGGATCTCTGCCTGGGTAGGTGAGAGTCCCAGACCAAAATCAATCAGTTTAAGCGCATGGGTCTCTGGCTCAATCAAGATATTTTGGGGATTGAGATCCTGATGAATCACACCCTGTGCATGAATGTCTGCCAAGGCCTGTGCCAACTGCAGGGCAATTTGCAGCAAAAGGGCCTGAGGCTGGGGAGACGAAAAAAAATCACGCAAGGTCTGTCCGGGCACGTATTCGAGCAAAAGAGCCGGTTTCCCTTGCCATTGGCTGCGCTGCAAGGCCCGTCTGACAAACACACTGTCGAGGTGTTGGGTCAGATTAAATTCGTTGTTCAGGGCATCCAATTGGGCTTGAGAGGGCAACTCCGCACTCAAAACCTTGAGCACCACAGGTTGGGGATAATCAGGGCTGTGAAAAAGGTAGAGTTGGGAATACGGTCGCAGACACAGGAGTTCAGGCTGCTTCATGGACGCTGAGACCAAAATGGGTTAAATCCAGAAATGGCTTTAACCCTCAGACTCCCTGAGCATATAGCCAACACCGCGTTTGGTGTGAATCAGGCGAAGTCCCCCGTTTTGTTCCAATTTGCCACGCAAACTGTGAACATAAACTTCGACACTGTTTTCGCCCCCTTCGGCATCCCAGCCCCAGACCGTTTCAAAAATCTGCGACTTGGAAAGCACCTGACGGGGGTGTTGGAGGAGGTATTTGAGCAAGTCAAACTCTTTGGGGGAGAGTTCCAAAAGCTGTTCTGCCCGGCGCACCTCATGGGTTTGCAAGTTCATTTCCAAATCGGCCAAGACCAAGAGATGGAGTTCAGGCTTGCTGCGGGTGCGCAATTGGGCCCGCACCCGCGCCAAGAGTTCATCAAGCTCAAAGGGCTTGCCCAAAAAGTCATTGGCCCCAGCATCTAAACCCTCGATGCGCTCCTGCACATTGTTTTTGGCCGTGAGCATCAGAATCGGCACATGAGAACTCTGGCGCACCCGGCGACAGACCTCTACACCACTTAATTTAGGCATTTCCCAATCCAGAATCAACAAATCGGGCATCAATTGGCGAAACTTCATCAGACCGTTGAGACCATCTGTGGCCAGTTCGACACGGTAGCCCTCACTTTCGAGTTCCATGGCCAAAAACGGGCCAATCTCTTCATTGTCTTCGACAAGTAGAATTAAAGCAGGATCTTGCATGCGTTTTTTGTCTCCATTGGTCTGAATCCCCCTCGGTTGTGCCCCAGTATAACATCGCACTCCAAAGCTGTCAGTCCCGAACAATCCTTTGGCCATTTGGTGATAGGGATTACAGAAAAAGTAAAGGAAAAGTTAATAACGTAAACTTAACCATTGCATCCTGATGCGCTGTACAATAGGGGGGCAATGTGCACGCACATTTTCATTCAAGAGAGAAACACCCATGATCGACACAGCAGAGAATCAAGCCATGCCCGAAACAGAACCGTTTAACCCCCAAGCCCGAGCGCCCTTTTTTGAAGCCCTGCGCGACTACCTCAAAAAAGACATGGTCGCCTTTCACACCCCCGGCCACAAATACGGCCAGGGGATTGATCCCGAATTTTTAGAGCTGGTCGGCCAGAATATGTTTAAAATCGACCTCTGTGAATTGCCTGAGGTCGACAATTTACACGATCCCGAACACGTCATCAAAGAAGCCCAGGAATTGGCCGCTGCCGCTTATGGTGCAGATTATTCCTTCTTTTTGGTCAATGGTTCGACCTGCGGCAACCACACCATGGTTTTGAGTGTGTGTGATCCCGGCGATAAAATTTTGATTCCCCGCAATTGCCACAAATCTGTGATTGGCGGTATTTTGCTCAGCGGTGCCATACCGGTTTATCTCAAACCGATCTGGGACAAAGCATACGGTTTTTATGACAGCATTACCCCCGAAGAAGTCGAAGCCAGTTTGCAGGCCCACCCCGATGTAAAAGCCCTGCTGGTGGTCAATCCGACCTATTACGGCGTGACCTGTAATATCGAAGCGATTGCCAAAATTTGCCACAAATACAACAAACCCCTCTTGGTCGACGAGGCCCACGGCCCGCACCTACATTTTCACAGCGATTTGCCGATCTCAGCCCTGGATGCCGGTGCCGATCTGGTTGTACAGTCCACCCACAAAATCATTGCAGGCATGACCCAGGCCTCGATGTTCCACATGCGTGATACGGGGTATGTCGATGTGCAGCGGGTGCGCAAAGTACTACAAATTGTGCAGAGCACCAGCCCCTCGTATGTCTTAATGGCCTCCCTCGATACCGCCCGCCGCCAAATGGCCTTACACGGGCAGACCTTGCTCAGCCATGCCCTTGAGGTCTCGGAATGGGCCCGCCAGGCACTGAATACCATACCCGGCGTGCATTGTTTTGGCAAAGAGCGGATCGGCCAACCCGGCATTCACAATATCGATCTGACCAAATTGGTCATCAATGTGGCCGATCTGGGCATTTCGGGCTTTGATGTGCTCGATTTGCTCAACGAAAAATACGGCGTGCAAGCGGAGATGGCCACCTTGACCAACGTTCTGGCAATTGTCACCTTTGCCAATCCCCGCAGCGACTTGGAGCGCTTGGTAAATGCCTTCCGCGCCATCTCCGAGCAAATACACACCAATGGGATTCCCCAAAAGGTACAGCCCCTTTTGCAGACCCTCGATTTGCCCGAATTGCCCAAAGCCACCATGACCCCACGTGAGGCCTTTTACGCCAAAACCGAAAAAATTCCCTTTCAGGAGTCGGTGGGCCGGGTTTGCACCGAAATTGTCTCGCCTTATCCCCCCGGTATTCCCATTTTGGTGCCCGGCGAACAGATCACGCGCGAATTGGTCGACTACCTGCAGCAGGTCTATCGCTACGGCGGCTTTATCAATGGCCCCGAAGATATTCGCCTGCACACCATCAAGGTTGTGGCTTAAGCCATGGCTGCGCTGGAATCTCTGCTCAAAACAGCAGGATTTTCGCAAACTGTGCGCAAACAGGCCTTGCCTGGCAGTTCAGAACCGCTTTATCTGCTGAATGTGCCAGGCAAACAGGCCCTGGAAAATTGGCGAAAATTACATGCCCTGCTGGAGCAAACCCAGCATTGGCCAATCATCATGGGGCCCGCCAGCAATTTGGACTCACTCCAAAATCTCTGGCCAGCAGATGAGGCTTTTCCCAGCCCCGCGGAATGCTTAAAACAGGCCATGGGTCTGGATTTGGCCCAGTGGTTGAGTGAGAACAGTCCCGAAGAATACCCCGATGAGGACTTTGACCCCGATGAATTTGATGAGTTTGCGGAATTTTTCAGCCCCGAAAACCTCCAGCCCGTCTCCGAATTCAGTGCCCATTTGGATATTCTTTCGCGGGAGCCTTATGCCGAAATCATGATTGCCCTGGTGCCCACCCCCCACCCCTGGGAAGTACCCGCCTGGCTGCAGACGGGCGGCTGGAATGCCTGTCCCAATCCCGAAGTGCATGTGCGCTTGATGGAAAATTGGTTTGTGCGCTATGGCGCTGAATTGGTGGCCCTGACCCACGATGTGATTGAATTGGCCGTGGCGCGGCCCGTGAACGACTTAGAAGAAGCCCGTGAATTGGCGCGGGTACAATACGCCTATTGCCCAGACATTGTTGATCAGGGCGTGCAAAGCATCGAAAATTTGGCCCAGACCCTGCTTGGCAGCACGGTTTGGTATTTTTGGTGGGATTAAAACGTGAAACGGGTGGTGATTGTGGGGGGCACCCACGGCAATGAGTGGGGGGGCATTTATCTCTGTCACAAATGGCAAAGCGCCCCCAAACACTGGGAAAAATACCCCTTTCGGGTCGAAACCTATTTGGCCAACCCCCGCGCCATTGAGCTCAATCGCCGCTATCTCGAAGAAGATCTCAATCGCTGTTTTCGTTCAGAAGATTTGGCCAATCACGACCTGAGCAGTTACGAAGCCCAACGGGCCAAAGTGATTGCCCAAGATCTGAGCGGCTGTGATTTTTTGATCGACTTGCACAATACCACCAGCAATATGGGCATGAGTCTGATTCTCTCTCGCGAAGAGGCCTTGGATGATCCCTTGATGCTGCAACTCTGTGCCCATTTGCTGCAACAAGATCCCTTGGTGCGGATTTATTATATGCCCCACACCGCCAAAGACAGCCCCTATTTGCCCTCGTTGGGCCAGCGCGAATTGACCCTGGAAGTGGGCCCGATGGCCCATGGCACCCTGCGCGCAGATCTGTTTTTCAAGACCGAGCGACTGGTACAGGCCATGTTGGCTTTTTTGTCCGATTGGGAACAGGGAGAGGCCAAGGCCTACGAAGGAGAACTGACTGTTTATCGCCAGATCGAAAATCTCGACTTTCCCCGCACCCCGGCAGGGAAAATTCGGGGAATGATTCACCCCCAGCTCTATGGCCGGGATTATCGCCCGCTTTATCCAGGACGCCCCCTGTATATGACCTTTGATGGGCTGGTGCTCAACTACGAAGGGGATGAAACGGTCTGGCCGGTCTTTATCAACGAACAGGCCTATTACGAAAAAGGGCTGGCCATGTCCTTGACCCGCAAAGAGCAAATTCCACTGTGAGCTGTTTTTAAAAGGGTTTGAATACCAAGAGCAAGGTCAGACCCAGCGCCAGCAAGCCCAAGCCACCAGCCAGGAGCCAAAGCAGCGGCTTTTTTCCGCCTTTGTCTGCTTTCCCCTCTTCCAACATGCCTGAGACATAATGGGCCATATTCTTGAGCTTTTGCAGCTTGGCCTGAATATGGTCGGTGTCTTTTTTGTGCAGAGAATATTTTAAGGCTTCGCGGTAGTGTTTGATTGCGGGCAAAAACTCTTCTTCGTCTTCAAATTGTTCGGCTTTTTCCATGTGTTCACGGAATTTGGCCTTGCGCTGCTCTAACGTTTCCATTGCACTTCTCCCCTGTAAACCATCCAATCGGGTCAGAAAAACGGGCCTGATGATCCCATCATAGGTGCTTTAGCAAGTGAAAACAAGCGCTCAGCGCGGAATCGTCCAAATGCCAATGCCCATCGGGGCCAATTCAGCCAATTCTGCTTCGGCAAAGGGCTGGCTGATCGTGTGTTTTTCACCGGGCACATGGCTCCAGAAATGGCCCACGGCAGGGGTGCGGGGATTGGTCACATCGTGAAAAGCGAGGTATTTTCCCGGAAAGCGCCGGTTGATTTCAAAATCTGCCACCACTGCATCCAGGCCATGGGCCCCATCTATCAAAACCAGATCGATCGGCCCCAATTGTTCACGCCATTGCACATAGGCCTGAGAACAGGAATCACCCCAAAAACAGGTCGCTTCCGCAGGCACCTGAATTTCGACCCCAAATTTATCTGCATCGCGGATATCACACACGGCGACAGTTTCAAATTGAAAAAGGGAATGTAACAGCGAAACCAGCTTGCCACTCCAAATGCCTATCTCCAAATAGGAGCGAATCTGATGGGTTTCGATCCACTCACAGAGCGCCACAACATCTGCCCGGTTCTGCAAAATATAAGGGTAAGGAAAATTCCAAGTGCGAAAATTGGCTTCACATTCAACATTCCAAAAGGACCAGCCCTGAATTTCCTGATTAAAATCGCGCATTTTGATACTGCCTCTCTCTTTCAGCCTACTGCATGGCCCGGCCAAAGACAATCGCAAAGAATTCTCAACAGCAAGTTAAAAGTAATTGCCCTTGTCTTGATATAATAACTGAATCACGGCGCGACTCAAGGGAAAATATCATGACACATACAGCTGCTGAAGAGCGCTGGCTGAACTATTTACGCCAGCAAAAACAATACACCCAAGCCCAGGCAGATGACTGTTTGGGCCATTGGCAGACCCGCCGCCAAAGCCTGGCCGACAAGGTCAAAGGGCTGGCCTGCCGGGTCGACAACAAAACCCTGATTCTGCACATTGAACAATTCCCAGGCGGCGAAGAGGTCGCTCGGATCGCCCTGAGCGATCAACGCCCTTCGCCTGAAAGTCTCAGTGGAAGGCGGCAGTGGGCCTGTCTCGACAGCCATGGGCATTACCTCAAACCGATCTCGCTCGAAGAGAGTGCTCAGCCAGAACTGGTGATTACCCCCAGTTTCAGCTTTATCACAGCCACCAGCATTCACACCCACCCCCTGCTAGTCGAAAGCCGCTTTTTGCTCGACGCGGTGCAACAGGACAAGCGTCCCCACACCGTCGATCTCTACCTCTCACCCGACAGCGAAACGCTCTTTGCATCTCACCGCCAAGCCGGAGAGGTCTTGGTGATCTCATTGCTGGATTACGAGATTGTCGAGCGCTTTCAAATTCGCAAACCGGGCAGCAACCGCACCCTCAATGTCTGCTTCGACAGCAAGGGTGAAAAGGCGTATATCACCGACAATGAGAGTATTCAGCTCTGGATCATTGAGCTGGACTCACTTAAAAACCGCATTTGGAAATCCGGCCTGGGCATTTTGGGCAATCTCATGCCCGCTCCCGACCCCCGCTATCTCTATCTCTGCACCCAACGGCCCCAATTCAGCCTGCTCTATTTTGATACCGAAACCCTGAGTACCCCTTACTCGGTGGAGATCAAAGGGGATTCGTGGTGCATGCAGCGCATTTTGCCCTGCGACCCGATGCAACTCAGCCCCGATGGCAAATTGCTCTATTTTAATACCTGGACCGAGTCTGCTGGCTTGCGAACCCCGCTGATTCACGTGATCAAAACCAGCAGCGTGCGCACCTTGCGCACCTTCCCGATTCAAGATGGCAGCCAGCCCGCAATGCTGGGTCATACCCGCGCAAACCCCTTACATGAACAGGAAAAACTGGATTTTCAGAGCTTTTTGCTACAGGAAAATATTCTGACGGAGGCAGATTTAGAGGCCCCCATCGCCGAGGCCCCGATCGAACTCAAACAGGAGCGCAAAGCCGCCCCGCCCCGCAAAAATTTTCAGGTCTATCAGCCGCCCAAAGACGACCCCACACTCTGGGACCAAATTGGCCAAGAGGCCGAAGAGTTGGACCTGCCCGCTGAGGCCGAAATGGCAATTGTCGATCTTTTAAACTGGGCCTTTTACCGAATTACCCTGACCAATTTGCTCTTGCACAACGAGGAGGTCAAACGCTTAAAAAAACTGGCCCACGAACTGCGCAAACAATTGCGCACGAAAAAAGTCGTCTTGGCCGAACTCGACGATCTGATGGGCAAACATTCCTTGCGCACCCCCATTTCTCGCGAGGCCGTGGCGTCTTTGATCAAACAGGCCCGCCTGCGTGGGGATGCCGTGCGCTTTGAAGATATCTGCCCACTCTGTGAAACCCCCCTGGAACAAGACGATGGCCTGGCTTGCCCCGCCTGTTTTTACCGCCTGGACCTGCCCGGAGAGCGCGATATTCGCCACAAACTCAGCGCAGAGACCTCAAGTCGCCTGTTTGCAGGTCAAATGGGGGTGGTGCTGCCCGGCCAAAATCGCTTTTATACCATGAATGTCTGGCGACAATTGCTGGGGGTCTTTGAAGGCAAATCTGCTGAAATTGGCGAAATTGCCCATGTCACCGTTTTGCCCAATCACAATTACCTCGTGGCCGATGTCAAAGGCAATAAAGTGGCCGAGTACAGCCCTGGCGGCGAACAGATTTGGAAAGCCAAACTGGCCCTGCGCCAGCCCGTGATGGCCACTTTTCAGATTTTCTCCGAAAGTGCGACCATGCAAGAAGAGCGGATTATCATCGTCGATCAGGGCAATCAGCGGGTGCTCGAACTCGACCGCTCGGGCCGCCATTGGCGGCGTTACCCCACCCTCAAAACCCCTGAAGCAGACAAGCCCAAAGCCCCCTGTGATGTGCAATTGACCCCCACTGACAGTTGGCTGATTGCCGATCCTGGCCGCAAAGAGGTGCTGGAGATCAATGCCCGAGGTGAGCTGATGCGCACCTTTGGTGCTGAGCAGGGGATTCAACACCCAATTCTGGCCCGGCGTCTGCCCAACGGGCATACCTGGATCGTGGACAGCAATCTTCAGGCCTGTCTGGAGCTGAGCCCCGAAGGCAAACGCTTGCGGGCAGTGCGCTATTGGCCGCCTGAACCCATTCATGGCAGCCATTGGAAAGACGAAGCCGCGCCCACCTGGGTGACCCGCCTGCACAACGGCGATCTGGTCTTTGCCGGTGAAAAGGTCATGATGCAATTCAGCCCCGACAAAGAAATCACCCGTTGGGTGCAGGGTTTTCCCAATTCCACGGTCGCGGATCAATCCCTGCTCAAGGCCCAGTTTCGATCGCAGTCGAGTGCCGAGGTCAAACAAAAGAAACTGGCCCAGATCAAAGCAGACCTCAAAACCATTCATCTGCTGGCCGAAGAGAGCGACGAACACCTCGAAGGCCTGGCTGGTTTTATGTTACAGCTCAAAGCCAAAGCGGGAGACTATCTGGTGCCGCCTGGTGAACTGGGCAATGCCATGTATTTCCTGCTCGAAGGAGAGCTGGAAATGGTCTCCGCCGAAGAAGAGGGGGCCGTGATGTTTAACATTAAACAGGGAGAAATCTGTGGCCAACAGGCCTTCTCCGATCAGCAAAAAGTCGAAAAACCGGGGATGCGGGCCCTCACCGATCTCAAAGCCCTGTATTTGGAGCGCGGTGAATTTAAAAAAGCCGTGGTCAAATTTCCCAAACTCTTTCAATTGGTGCGCTCAATTGATGCCGAACACCAACGTCTGTTCAAAAACTTCCGCGAACGCAAAACCCTGGCTTTGCAGGAGGAATTGCGCTCCAAAATTGCCGGGCACCGCATTCGCGAGTTTCCCCTGTTTAAAGGGGCTGAAGAGGCCTTTTTTGAAGAGCTCTCCCACCGGGTTCACCCGATGGCGTATATGCCTGAGCAAACGATCTTTGGCCGGGGAGAATCAGGGGGTTCGCTGTTTTTACTGCTCGAAGGCCGGGTCAGCATTCAGCGCAAAGGCGACAAAGAACCGGTTGTCGAGCTGGAAGGGGGGCAGATCTTTGGCGAAATGTCGCTGCTCTTAAACCAACCCCGCTCCGCCACGGTCCGCACTGAAGATTATTGCAAGGTCTACGAGCTGGACAGCCGCCATATCAACGAATTGGGAGAGAAGTTTCCCTGGTTCAAACAAAAGCTGCAGGAAATAGCCGAAAGCCGCCTCCAGCAAAATGCCAGCGATCTGGCCGCCTTTGAAGCCCGCGTGGGCATTAATCGCCCAGATTTGCCCCGCGTGGATATTTGGGCCCTGGTCGAAATGCATGGCGATGAGCGGGTGTATATGCCCAGCCTGCTGCAAGACATTCTGGTGGGTTATTCCTGGCAGGGCGAAATGCTCTGGCATTGGGGCAAAGAAAGTGGCAAAGAGCTGTTTCAACCCTACCGCATGGCCCTTTTGCCAGACAGCCTCCTCGTGACCGACACCGGCAATGGCCGGGTGCTGGAAATCGACTTGGAAACCCGCGCGATTCGCAAACGCTGGCGAGGACTGCAAAATCCCCGCAGCGCAACCCTGACCAAAGAGGGCTTTCTCTTGGTCGCAGAAGAGGGCAAAGGCCGTCTGGTGACCCTGACCTCAGACAGCCAGGTCAATTGGGAATATGCGGCTGAACACCCGCTCTCACAACCCTATTATGCCGAAGTCACCCCCGAAGGCACTGTGCTCTTTGCCGATGCCGGTCTGCACCAGGTCTGTGAGATCTCACTCAAAGGTGACATCCTTTGGGCCTGGGGAGAAAAGGGCGAAAGTGGCAACGGCACCCACAACCTCAAACACCCCAGTTTTGCCCACCGCCTCGACGACGGCAGCACGCTGATCGCAGATACCGGCAATCACCGCTTGGTCTGGCTGCGTCCCGAAGAAGAGCCCCAATTGATCAAAGGCAATCTCTCCGATCCCCTGATCTCCCCTATGCATGTCGAAATTCTGCCCAATGGGGAGTGGCTGGTCTATTCAGCCAGCCCCGAAAAGGTGGTGCGCCTGAGCCGCAGGGGTGAAAATATTTGGAGCGCCAGCCTCTCTCCAGGCAGCGGCCAGCACAGCATCTCCGCCACAGCCGTTGCACCTGTTTCTGCAGAAGATCGCTGGATTTTGGATGTCGATCGCCTGCAAGAATTGGAAGGGGGCCCCAACGAAGCCGCGGAGATCACTGTCGAGCAAGAATTACAGACAGACACCCAGCCCGTTGTCTCAGCCGCGCTACAGGCCGAACTCGAAGAGCGGGCCCAGCGCTGGCAGGATTTGGATCTGGAGCCGGAAAACCCAGAAGAAGGCGACAGCCGCTGGAAAGGCCTGGATTTTCTCGATGACATTGCCGAGGAAGCGGTAGCCGAAACAGAGAGCGAAAACCGATTCGCTGAGACCGCCACACCCCTTTCAGCTGAAGCAGATCAGGCCTTTGCCTTCTTGGACGAAGAACCCGAACTCAAACCCGCTGGCAGCGTGCTCAACCTGGAAGAAGATGCCTTGGCCTTTTTGGATGAAATGGAGGGAGGGCAAACCATCATGCATATTCCCCAGGCCCCCCCTTCAGAAACAGCTGAGACGGCAATGGCTCAAGCCGAAACCGCCTTGGCCCTCTCTGACAGCTTTGACTTTTTGGATGAAACGGCCCCGGTGCCCACCGAAACCCTGATGAATATTCGTTTGGCGGAAGCAGAGCCCCTGCCCGAAATTGAGGCACCCGTTTACCCCAAATACACCCCGATCTTTGAAATAGAATCAGAGCCGGCCCCAGAAGAGCCCCAGAGGCCTGATGAGGAACCCAATGATGAACCCAATGAGGAACCTCAACCGCCTCTCCCAGCGATCGTCAATGAGCCCCTGGTCAGTGAAACAAAGACTGAGGAAGAAGCCGCAGCAGAAACCAGTGCCCCCGTTTCAGAGGAACATCCTTGGGGAGACTTGGCCTTTTTAGAAGGGGAGTGAAAGGTTAAGCCAACCCCTCTTTAAACATATTTACAATTAAGTAAATATACTGTATGATTCATTTCATCATCCCAAAAGGAGTTTTGAAATGAAAAAACAGGTCTTAACCGCTCTGCTTGGCTGTTTGGCACTGAGTGCGTGTGGTGCAGTGGCCAATGCCCCGACCACTCCCTCGGCCAGCCCCAGTTCATCCGTCTCAGCGCCGGATGCTTTGGCCCAATTGGTCAATCAAGAGTCTCTCTCCCCCGAAGAGCAGCGCATCCGTCTGAATTTGGCCCGCGAGATCAAACTCAATTTCCCGCTCAAAGTGGCTGTGCTCTTTTACAATGCCTCGCAGCTCAACCCCTCTGATCAGCAAAAAGTCTTTGAGGGTCTCAAAAGCACCTTTAAAGACTCGGGCATGGTGCGCGAGACGATTCAAATTCCGCCCAATCTCGTCAGCAACCTCTCGATGGATTTTATGCGCCAGCTCGGCTCGCGCTTCAAAGCGGATATTTTGTTGGTCGTGACTGGCAATCACGATTTTGGCCGTTCTCCCAGTCAAAACCTGAATTTCTTTGAGCTCTTTGGCGACAAAGGCTTCTACGAGAGCAATATCCGTTTAACCGGCCTGGCGATCGACATTTTCACAGGCAGCTATCTCAACCCTTTGACCGCAGCCGCCCTCGGAGGCCCCAAAGGGCTCTCTCCCTCCGATACCAATTTTAAAGGTGAGTCGTATACGCTCAAGCGCGAAAGTGAGATGGCAGCCTGGAGCAAACTCAGCAAAGACTTTGTCGAAATGTTGAGTGAAGTCAAACGGGAGTCGGATCTGCTTCCGCCCCGGCCACTCGCGACGCCTGTGCCCGTGCCGAGTGCCACACCCGTACCAAGTGCTACACCGATCGCAAGTGCAAGCCCGGCCCCCAACTGACATTCTCTGAGCAAAAAGGGACTGCGCCTGAATGTGCCGGCAAATCCTGTCTGCCCAGCCACTATTCGGGGTATGATAAAGCTATCAGAACGGATTTCAAATAGCTTGGAGGTGGCGTAATGACAGACTCAGGCGCAACCCTCGCGGAGGGCGACTTTTCGGGCCTATCTGCCTATGAACGGGCAGGCCTTGAAGGCAAAGACCCGCGCTGTATCCCGATTAAAATTGACGCTCCCCTGCCCGTGGGTGAGGCCATTGTCACGCCCCAATACAGCCAGGCCGAGCACGAAATTTGGGCATTTTTGTACAAACGCCAATGCGAAATTCTGCCAGGAAGAGCCTGCCGCGCCTATATGCAAGGCCTGGAAGCGCTGCAACTGCCAAGCGATCGCATTCCCGCCCTGAGTGAACTGAGCTTGACCCTCGAAAAAGCCACCCACTGGCGCGTGGCGCGCACACCGGGCCTCTTACACGAGCAGGACTTTTTTGAAGCCCTCGCCAATCGGATCTTCCCCTCCACCGACTATATTCGCGAGCAACACGAATTGGACTATACCCCGGCCCCGGATCTCTTTCACGATGTCTTTGGCCACATGCCCATGATCACCGAGCCGGATTTTGCCGACTTTTACCAGCGCTACGGCCAGGCCTCACTGCGGGCCACAGGCGCCAATCGGCGCAAACTGGAAAGTTTTCACTGGTTCACGGTTGAATTTGGTTTGGTCAAAGAAGACGGTGAGCCACGTATTTATGGCAATGGCATTGTCTCGTCGTATCAAGAGACCTTTCACGCCCTCGGCCACGAAGTCGAGGTCAGGCCCTTTGACCCCGAGGCCATGGGGGCACAAAGTTACGAGGTTTGGCATGTGCAGCCGATTTTGTATGTGGTGGAATCGTTTGAAGCACTCAAACAGGGCTTTGAAGACTGGGCCGGAGGCCAATTGGGCTTGCTTTAAACCCAAAGACCTTAAAAGGCCCAATTTGCGCTGAGCAATGTTTCAGACTGCAATTTGGTGGAGTAATGTCCATCCAGGGCCAAGCTCTCTTTGAGCTTGGTATTGTAAAGTCCCGCATGCATAAAGGGCGAAGTGATCCCCACCAAGCGCCCCAAACCCAAACTGAAAAGACCTGCGCTCAAAAATCCACTGCTCCCATAGCCACCCGAAAACCAGGAAAAAGCAAGTGAACTCCAGCCGATGATATCCAAAATAGTCATGCTCACTCCCCCCACATAATCTCCCTGCTGGTAAGAAGCCGAGCCAAAGGTCGGCAAAAGATTGAGCAGTGCGGTATTCAGCGGTTGCCGTTCAAAATTCATATACAAAATCGCCTTTTCTTCAAGAGCCAGATCAAGAGATATATCACGAATAACGCGCTGATTGCTAAAAAGGTCTTGTCGAATCATGATTTCGGCAACTTTTTGGGCTGGTATGACCTTGGTTGAACTCTTTTCTTCAGCCATGGCTCCAGGAGCAAAGAATCCAAGCGAAGCCCCCAATGCCAAAGCGAGAGAAAGATAGCGTTGTCTTGTTTTCATCGAAAGTATCCTGATTTCTATTGGAATACTTTGATTCTAAGGCTTTACTTTGAAGCGCTGTTGCCTTGTGAAATTTCAGACTGGCCCTCAAAACGCTTAAACACCAGAGAGGCGTTGTGGCCACCAAAGCCCATATTGTTGCTCAGCACCGCCCGCACAGGCATTTCCCGTGCTTGGCCGGGCACATAGTCCAGGTCACAGCCAGGATCGGGCTCTTCGAGGTTGCGGGTGGGATGCACCACTTGGTGGCGCAGACTCATGACCGAGGCAATGGCCTCAATCCCGCCAGCTGCGCCGAGCAAATGCCCCGTCATGGATTTGGTTGAGCTGATCGCCACTTGACTGGCATGGGCGCCAAAAATCTGGTGAATGGCTTTGGTCTCAGTGATATCGTTCAGGGGTGTGGAGGTGCCATGGGCGTTGATATAGTCAATCGCTGCGGGGGGCAGGCCCGCATCTTTGAGGGCAATCGACATGGCCCGCACCAGGCCTTCGCCATCAGGGGAGGGCGCGGTGATATGGTAAGCGTCACCGGTCATGCCAAAACCAGCCACTTCAGCCCAAATTTCAGCGCCCCGGGCCAAAGCATGGTCGAGGGTTTCGAGAATCAAGACCCCTGAGCCTTCGCCCATTACAAAGCCGTCGCGCAGTTTGTCGAAGGGCCGGCTGGCCCGCTCGGGATCGTCGTTGCGGGTCGACATGGTTTTGGCCGAGGCAAATCCGGCCATACTCAGAGGCGTGATCGCTGCTTCGGTGCCGCCGGTAATCATGGCCTGGGCTTCGCCGCGCTGCAAAATGCGAAAGGCGTCGCCAATGGCGTGAGATGCCGAGGCGCAGGCGGTGACCGGACAATTGTTTGGGCCCCGTGCCCCGGTTTGAATCGCCACCTGCCCGGCGGCCATATTGGGAATAAACATTGGGATCAGCAGCGGCGAAACCCGGTGAGGGCCTTTTTCGAGCAAAATCCGGTGCTGATCTTCGAGCACCTGCATGCCGCCAATGCCACAACCGAGACTGACGCCAATCAAATCAGCATTCTGCTCAGAAATGGTCAGTTTGGCATTCTGCAGCGCCTCTAAGGCCGCCACCACCGCAAATTGGGTAAAGGGAGCCATGCGCCGGGCCTCTTTGTGCCCAATCCAGGTATGTACGTCAAAATCGCGCACCTCCCCGGCAATTCGGGTGGGATAACCTGTGGTATCAAAGCGGCTGACAGGACCAATCCCGTTGGCCCCTGCCAAAAGCTGGGGCCAAAAGTCTTTGAGGTTATTGCCCAGGGGCGAGATCACTCCCGCCCCCGTCACCACGACCCGTTTTAAACAATCAAGCGGCATGCTGCTCGATATAGATCAGGGCGTCGCCAACGGTGCGGAGTTGCTCCGCTTTGTCGTCGGGAATATCCAGGTCAAAGGCCTCTTCGAGAGACATAATCAGCTCAACGGTGCCCAGCGAATCGGCGCCCAGGTCGTTGATAAAATGGGCGTCGGGGGTGACCTGTCCGGCATCCACGCCGAGTTGCTCCACCACAATCCCACGGATTTTTTCTAAAATTTCTTCTTTGCTCATCAGATCGCTCCTTTATTTCATCACCATGCCACCGTCGATATTAAAGGTCTGCCCGGTGATATAGCGGCACTTGTCCGATGATAGAAATAATACCATTTCTGCCACCTCTTCACAGCTGCCAAATCGTTGGAAGGGAATTTTTTGTAAGAGTTCCGCGCGTTTGGCTTCGGAGATGCCTTCGGTCATTTCTGATTCAATATAGCCAGGGGCTACAGCATTGACAGAAATACCCCGCGAGGCCAGCTCCAGAGCCACACTGCGGGTAAAGCCCAAAATCCCGGCTTTGGTGGTGGCATAATTGGCCTGTCCTTCGTTGCCGACCTGGCCGACCACCGAAGAGAGGTTGACGATCTTGCCGCTCTTTTGTTTGAGCATGATCTTGGCGGCGCGTTTGGTGCAATTAAACAGCCCACGCAAATTGGTCGAAACCACATCATCCCAGTCTTCGGTCTGCATGCGTAGCAAGAGCCCATCGCGGGTAATGCCTGCGTTGTTGACGAGAATATCCAAACGGCCCCAGTGGGCCATGATCTGCTCAAACATGGTCTGAACCTGATCCGATTGAGAGATATCTGCTTGAATGATCAGGGCTTCGCCGCCAGCGGCCTCAATCTGGGCCTGCACCTCGCGGGCGGCCTCAAGCTGGGAAAAATAATTGATCACCACCCGCGCGCCTGCTTCAGCGAGTTTAAGCACACAGGCCCGGCCAATGCCACGGGAGCTTCCGGTGACCAGGGCCACCTTGCCTGTCAGTTCAGCCATGGGGATTTCCTTTAAAAAAGATAGTCCAGTATACCCCGGCAGAATTCAGATTGGATCGCGATCAGACTCAGCCCGTCTTAAAAGCGAAAACCGACCGTCAATTGCTGAGCGCGGTAATTGGTGGACCACTCCTGGCCAAGTTCAACCGTGAAGTTTTGGTATTGCACGCCAATTCCGGCCTGCACCCCCACACCGGCTGTGGCGGAACCATGTAAATAACCGGCATTGGCCGTGCCTGCGCCTTTGAGATAGACGCCTTTGTTGTAATTGCCGTAGACCGCGTGTTTATAACCGGCGCTGGCCTGCACGCCAACATCCCAATTGTCGCCGGTGCCAGCAGAGACGCCGACCGTGCCAAAAATCGCGCCTTTGCCTTTTTCGCCCAGCGGGCGCTCCATCTGGGCACCAATGGTGGCTGCCACACTGTCCCCTTTGCCAGTGACGACGCGGCGGAAGCCGGCCCGGTAGCCCACATTGGCCGAAGGAAAATAGTCGGTATTCCAGCCCAATTCGGCATGGTTAAAATTGTTCAGGTCGCGGTAGAAGGTAAAGGCCTCCCCGGCATAACCGACGACCCCTTTGCCCTCGGCCAAGGTCACCCGTTTGACTTCCAGGCTCTGACCCTGCACGCGAATATCCAAATACTCTTTGTCGAGGCCGGGTTTGGGACTGAGACCGCCGGAAGAACCCACTGTCAGATAGCGTACGCCATCTTCGACGACTTCATCTGGGAAATGGGTGTGGCCCGACAACACCGCTTTGACTTGGTACTGGGTCATGAGCTGGTGAAAGCGTTTGACCTGGGCTTCGTCACGCATGACAGGGGAGGCAAAGTTAAAGGGCAGGTGTTTGCCCAATTTGACTGTGAGCGGCTCTTTGCTGAGTTTGGCCGGCACATGCATCGAAACCAAGGTGGGTTTGCCCGCATGGGCCTTGAGATCGGCTTCGAGCAGTTTAAACTGTTCTTCGGTCAGGGTTTCGTCTTCGTTGTCGAGCAGAATAAAATGCACGCCTTTGGTATCAAAGCTGCGAAAAGGGGGAACTTCGGGCAGGGGATCTTTAAAGGGCCCGCGCAAATGGGCATCGTGATTGCCAGTGACCACATGCACGGGCACGGGAAAGACCTGGCGCATATTGTAAGCCCGTTTGATTTCCGGCTCGGTGCCATCGTGGACCCAATCGCCGCCATCGATCACCAAATCTGGGCGTTCGGTTTGGGTCTTCCAGCGAAAATCGTCGAGCAAATCGGGGTTGGAGTGGTTGTCTGAGAAGAAAAACAGGCGCACATCGGGCACAGGGCCTTTGGCTGGGGTGGGGGCCAACTGATCGCTGGGATTGAGAAGCACCGTCTGAGCGGAGGCAGCGGAAGCCGTGGATTGAGAGCCACGAACAGAAACAGAGGGCAAAACTGGGGTGGTTGGGTTTGACGTGGCTTGAATGGGCCGGGTCTGAACCGCTGCGATTTGAACTCCCATACATGCCCTCCTACTTCAGATAGGTTATTATCTGGTAAAGGTCGGGTAAACTTTCGTGTTTTTTTGAGATTTCTTGCAATTTAACCCTTTGCCTTGAGCAAAGAGAAAAAAAGGGGGGTTAAAAACAGAAACGGACCCTTGCTACAAGGGCCCGAAAATGAAAAGTTGCGGAGGCCGGATTTGAACCGACGACCTTCGGGTTATGAGCCCGACGAGCTACCAGGCTGCTCCACTCCGCGTCGACTTATATTAGTTATAACAAACCCACAAAAGGAGTGACAAGGGGATAGCCATTTATCTCCGGGTTAAGCAAAGCTGAAATCCAGCATCAGAGAGGTGATCTCAGGGCTTTAAAGCCCCACAAAAATCTTTGCAGCGGTGGTACAATCAAGGCAGAAATGCGAGGGCCTGATCAATCCATGTATCCCGACTCTGTCTCTGCCGCAGAAAAATCTTTGATCCGCTTATTGCAATTGGCCCATGCCGGAGAGCGGGCTGCTGCCCTGGCCTATCAGGGCCATGCCGCTTCGTGGTGGGCCCGCAGAGAACGGGCGACCCTGGCCCAAATCGAAGCCGAAGAATGGCAACACCGCAGTGCCGTGGCTGAAATGCTGCGACAATTAAACGCGGCCCCCGATCCCAAACAGGAAAACATCATGTGGGGGGTGGGCAGCCTGATTGGCCTGCTCTGCCATCTTGGCGGTTGGCTGATCCCGATGTATGGCGCAGGGAAACTCGAATCCGGCAATATCTGGGAATATGAATATGCCGCCCGCCTGGCCCAGTGTGCGCGCCATCCTGAGATGATCGACGCCCTGCTCGAAATGGCCGAAGTCGAGTGGGAACACGAGGCCTATTTCCGCTCAGCGGTGAAGTCCCATAAGCTGGGCAAAGTGCTGCCACTCTGGAAAATTCCGGCAGCCAAGGCCCAGATTCGCACAGATTTTGCCGCGTTTATCAGAGAACCCGGTGCTTTAAGCCCTGAAGCCGCCCGAGAGAACCATCCCAAAGTCCCGAAGGAGACCACCCATGCCTGATTGGCTATCTGCCCTGTTTACATCCACACGGGCCCGTGTGGGGCTGGTTTTGAGTTTCTTGCTCACAGGCTTTTTGCTCTGGGGCTTTCTGTCTGGAAAATCCCAGCACCCAGCCATGCCCCCGGTTGAAGCTGCCGTGCCACCAGGTTTGCAGGCAGCCACCTTTGCCGGAGGCTGTTTTTGGTGCCTGGAGCCACCCTTTGACAATCTTCCGGGGGTGATCTCAACCACGTCGGGATATATGGGCGGCAAAACCCCCAATCCCACATACAAAGACGTCTCTCGCGGTTGGACCGGCCATGCCGAAGTGGTGCAGGTGCTTTTTGACCCCCAAAAAGTCAGCTACGAAAAACTGCTCTTTGTCTTTTGGCGACAAATTGATCCCACCGCCCTCAACCGCCAATTTGTCGACAATGGCAGCCAATACCGCACGGCGATTTTTTATCACAGCGAGCGCCAAAAACAGGCAGCCCTGAAATCCAAAAGCGAGTTGGAAAAACTGAACAAATTTAAGCAGCCCATCGTGACAGAAATCAGCCCCGCAGCGGCCTTTTACCCAGCAGAAGCGGAGCACCAAGATTATTACAAACACCACCCCTACCGCTATAAATATTACCGTTTTAACTCCGGTCGCGACCAATACCTGGATCAAATCTGGGGGAAAAACCGCCCGCACTAAAATCGCCCGCACTCAAACAGAGTGAAAACAGGGTTTATGTTAAGCTAGAGGCAGTATTTGAAAGCAATAAAGAAAAAACCGTGATCTCACCCAGTACCGCTCGCAGTGAAACTTATCTCCAAGACCTGAGAAAACGCCGCAAGACCCTCAGTGCGCGCATGGTATTTGAACAATCACCCGAAGTGCTCTGGCCGATTATTTCCAATACCGACCAAGTCAATGCCGCTGCGGGCATGCCCGCGGTGACGATCTTGACCCGCGCCTTACCCCAAGGCGGTTCTGAATTGACAGTCGAGACCAAAGACCTGGGCCTGCCCCTGCGCTACGAAGAATTGCCCTATGAATGGTCGGCCCCGCATTTTTTAAGGGTGGAGCGGATTTATACCCAGGGCCCCACCCTGTATATCTGCTTTGAAGTGCAGATCACGCCCACGGCAAGTGGGGGCTCAGAGGTGCTGGTGCAGATTCAGATTGTGCCAAAATTGCCGCTGTTTTTGCTGCAACCCAAGCTCAAAGCCGTCTTAAAAAATATCCTCAAGGTCTATGAACAATCCGCTCAGCGCCTGAGACCCGAACGTGCCCGGCCAGATCTGCCCTTTTTGACAGACCCCAGCAAAAAAGCGTCAGAGATCCAGGCCCTGGCCACCAGTTGGGCTGCGCTCTCAGAGGATCAGACCTTGCTGGCGTGCCTCGCCACGTATATCTACACCGCTCCCCCCCAATTTGTGCAAAAGCTCAGGCCCTTTGAATTGGCGCGCAGTTATGAACTCGACCCCCACAAAACCCTGGTGTTTTTTTTAGAGGCCACTGTGGCGGGCTTTTTTAATCTGAGCTGGGATCTGCTCTGCCCCAGTTGTTTGGGCAGCAAATCGCGCGAGAGCCGTCTCAAAGATATCAACCCCGAGGTGCATTGCGACGCCTGTGGCATTGATTTTGGCGTGCGCTTTGACGATAATTTTGAATTGACTTTTTACCCCGTGCCAACGGTGAGAGAACTCAATGTCTTTGACTTTTGCGCAGGCTCGCCGGCCAATACGGCCCATCTGCTGGGCCAACACAATCTTTGGCCGGGCCAAAAGCGGGAGATCAGTCTGGAATTGCCCCCTGGCAGCTACCGCTTTCGCTCATTGAGCATGAAAAACAGCCAGTATTTTGATGTGCTGCCCGAAGGGGGAAAAACAGCTTGGCAATTGGACTTGCCCGAAGAACTGAGCCCCGTGAGGCCTCTGGAATTGGCGCAACGCGTTCAATTGCAGGTACACAACCCCCGTGACATTTTTCAGACCCTGCAAATCGAAAATTTGGCCTGGCGGGCCAATCGGGTCACAGCGGCATATGTCACCAATTTGCAGGTCTTTCGCAATTTATTCAGCTCCGAGGTGCTGCGGCCCGGCGTCAATCTCGAGGTCTCCAATTTGAGTATTATGTTTACCGATCTCAAAGATTCCACCGCCATGTATGAAATGCAGGGCGACGCCTTTGCCTTTAATTTGGTGCAAGAGCATTTTGACATCATGACTGAATTGATCGCTGAATATGCCGGTGGCATTGTCAAAACCATTGGCGATGCGGTCATGGCAGTCTTTTCGGATCCGGTTCAGGCCCTGACCTGCGCCATTTGTATTCAAGAGGAATTCCAGCAGTGGAACCGCGAATGGCACAAAGACAGCCCGGATAAAAAAGTCATCCTCAAAATGGGCCTGCACCATGGGCCCTGCATTGCGCTCAACCTCAACGAACGCCTGGACTATTTTGGCACCACGATCAACAAAGCCGCGCGCATTCAGGGCGAGAGTGTGGGTGAAGACATTGTGATCTCCAAAGATTTTTTGGCTCTGCCCCGGATCGCCGAATTGCTGCCAGAAACGTATTTTGAGATCACGCCCTTTGAAAAGAACCTCAAAGGGCTGAGTGGGCAAACGCTGCTCTATCGGATTGTCTGGCGCGAAAAAGCACAGGGCTAAAGCCCAATTCAGGTCCTAAAAATATGTTATGCTAACAAGCAAAAATCAGAGGAGCTGTTTTAAAATGCCGGTTCAACCGCTGTGTGTCTTAGATCTGCTCGATCAGGGCGTGATCTCGTTTGCCGAGCGCTTTGAAAGCTTTTTGCAAGCCGAAGATCTGCAGATCCCCTACGAAATCATCGACGGGATTCGGCGCAAAGACGAATTGCCGACCTTGCTCCAACAGCCCTGGGCGGGCCTGCTGATCTCGGGCTCGGTACATTCGGTCTATGATCAAAGTGATTGGATTCAAGCCGTCGAGAGCCTGATCCGCGAAGCGCACGCCAACAACTTCCCGGTCTTTGGCATCTGTTTTGGCCATCAGCTGATTGCCAGTGCACTCGGGGGCCAGGTCAGCAAAGCGCCGCAATGGGAATTTGGCACCCACCCGGTCTATTTTACGGGCAGTCACCCCTATTTGTCGGGGGTCGAAAGTGGGGTCTGGACCTCACAAACCCACCAGGATCATGTCAGCGAACTGCCCCCCGGCGCGGAACACCTGGGGCTGTCTTACCAAACAGCCCACCAGATTCTGGCCTGTGGCAGTTGTTTTGGCGTGCAGTTTCATCCCGAATACACCCCCGAAACCCTGCGCTATTTGGGCCAGCAGCGTGTGCAGCGTTTTATCGACGCCCAGCTCTTTCACAGCCCCGAACACCTCTACATCTACCTCGACACGCTCATGCCCGTCGACGGCGCGCGCCAGATCCTGCGCAATTTTTTGCTCAGTCTGGATTATGAAGAGGCGGTGTTGGCCTAGTTGGAGGAGTTGGCTTAAACGCTGGCGCGCGTTTGGGCTTTTCCAGATAGGGCTGCAGACAGGCCAAGAGGCGCGGAAATTTATTCGGCGGGATTTTTTGGCCCGCTTCGAGTTTTTGCACCTCGTAGACAAAGAGCTGGGCCTTTGCGGCCAACTCCACTTGGCTCCAGGCCGCAGCTTCACGGGCCCGGCGAAACTGGGCCCCAGTCCAGGGATAGCGACCCGCAGAAAAAGCCTGAGCAGTCATAGTGGGGTCGCTAGACCAGCCCCATCTCCACCATTTTTTCGGCAATCTGCACGGCATTGAGGGCCGCGCCTTTGCGCAGATTGTCGGCCACTATCCAGAGATTCAGGCCATGGGGATGGGAGACATCTTCGCGAATCCGGCCCACATAGACCGAATCCGTGCCCGAAACATCCAGCGGATAGGGAAAATGCCTGAGTTGGCGGTCGTCGCGGATGGTGATCAGCGGGGCCTCTTGCAGCACCAGCCGGGCCTCTTGCGGCGAGACCGGGCGCGAAAATTCAATATTCACCGACTCGCTGTGGCCATTGGCCACGGGCACCCGCACACAGGTGGCCGAAGTGGGAATCGCCTCACCCATGATCTTGGCCACTTCGTGGGTCATTTTCATCTCTTCGTTGGTATAGCCATTGGGTTCAAATTCCCCGATAAAGGGGATCACATTAAAGGCAATCGGATAAGGCAAGACCTGAGGCAGGGCGGGCTGCCCACTCAAGACCTGCTCCGATTGGGTATACAGTTCTTCGATGGCCTTGTTGCCCGCCCCCGACACCGCCTGATAAGTCGAGCAGACAATCCGTTTAATGCCAAAGGCATCGTGCAGGGGTTTGAGCACCACCACGAGTTGGGCGGTGGAGCAATTGGGATTGGCAATCAGGCCCTTGTGGTTGCGCAGGGCCTCGGCATTGACTTCGGGCACCACCAGCGGCACCCAATCTTGCATGCGAAAAGCGCTGGTATTGTCAATCACGATACAGCCCTGCTCAACAGCGGCAGGCACCAAAGACTTGCTCACACTGCCACCGGCAGAGGAAAAGAGGAAATCGATGCCTTTAAACGCTGCGGGCTCGGCAATTTGCACGGGCAAATGCTGTTTGCCCACACTGACCACCGTTCCCGCAGAACGGGCCGAGGCCAGTGGCACCCATTTGGCCACCGGGAATTTGCGCTCAAGCAGGGTCTTGATCATTTCACGCCCCACCAAGCCGGTTGCGCCTAAAATTCCAACGGTGTACTTCTTTTTCATGGTCACAGGTCTTTCTCAGAGTTTGGATCTGTTTCTATTTTACCCAAATTTTAGCCAAAGCATTTAAACAAACAGCGAACCGGCTTGGGATTTCATGCGTGCAGCCAACTGTCGGCCCAGGTCTTCTGGCTCTGTGGCCGGGCCGACCATTTTATCGCGCCAAAAATGCTGGCCGTCTTCGCTGGAGAGATAGCCATAGAGCAGCAAGTGTTCGGGATTGTCGCTGGAGAACAGGGCATAGGCCCCCAAGGGCGTTTGACAGCCGCCCCCCAACGCCCTCAAAAAAGCCCGTTCAGCACTGCAAGCCAAACCCGTGGACGGATCGTGTAAAGCGCTCAAAAGAGTCTTGAGATCAGCGCGGGATTCGGATATTTCGATGCCAATTGCGCCTTGGCCGACGGCAGGCAACATCAGAGCCAAAGGCAAGACTTGGCTGATGCGGTGGCTCATTTGCAGGCGATCCAGCGCCGCTTGGGCCATCACAATGGCCGCGTAATCGCCCCGGTCCAATTTATTCAAACGGGTTTGAATATTGCCACGCAAGTCTTGAAAAACCAAATCGGGCCGGGCCTGCATCAATTGGGTGCGGCGGCGCTGGCTGCCTGTGCCCACCAAAGCCCCGGCGGGCAAGGCGTCAAGGGGGAGATTGTCTTGCGAGACCAAGACATCGTGGGGGGAGTGCCGCTCCAAAATCGCGCCCAGGGCCAAACCCGAGGGCAATTCGGTCGGCAGATCTTTTAAACTGTGAACAGCCAGATCAATCTCATTTTTCAGCAGGGCCGTTTCCAATTCTTGGGTAAACAGACCTTTGTCGCCAATTTGGGCCAGGGGCAAGTCCAAAATGCGGTCGCCCTGGGTTTTGATCACACAGATCTGCGGCTCACAGCCTGGCAATTGCTGTTTGAGGCGCAAAGCCACCTGCTCAGTCTGCCACAGGGCCAGCGGGCTGCCGCGGGTGCCCAGGCGGGGACGCAGCGTTTCAGTCATGTTTGTGAACGTGTTTGCGGGGGGATTTGGCTTCTGAGAGTTCGGTGTGCACAAAGCGATCAATGCCATCTTGGGCATCGAGTTTAAACAGGGCTGAAAGCACATCTGTATACAATTGCTTGCGCTCGGGATCGTGCTCAACTTTGAGCTGCACCACTGGGTAATGGAGGATCTTTTGGGTGATCGCGCGGGTGACCCGATCGAGTAAATCGTGGACCTCGGGAGAGACCTCACCTTGGTATTTTTTCAGGCCGCGTTCCATTTCCCGGCTGCGGATCTCGTTAAACATTTCGTACAGGGATTGAATGGTGGGCACCACATCGCGGGTATTAAACCACTCCAAGAAACGCGCCATTTCGTCCGCCAAAATGGTCTCAGCCAAATCCTGACACAACAGGCGGTTTTCGTAAGAGCGCTCAACCACTTGCTGGAGGCGGTCCATATCGTAATAAGAGACCCCTTCCATTTCAGCCAAATGGGGATCCATATTGCGCGGAACCGATAAATCGATCAGCAAAACAGGTTGGCCACGATCTGCAAAAGCGGCCTGATGGCTGTAATCAATCAAATAATGATCAGCAGCTGTGCAGGTAATGATCACATCGTGTTGGGCCAATTGGGCGGGCATCTCTGACAGATCGACCACCTTGCCACGGCCATAAGCGGCGGCCAGTTCTTCGGCTTTGGCGCGGGAGCGATTGGCCAAGGTCAGGGGGTAAGCCATTTGGGCCAAATTCAGCAGTGTGACCTCACCCATTTTGCCTGTGCCCAGCAAGAGAATGCGCGGCTCACGCTGCAAGGCCTGGGCATATTCGCGAATCAGTCGGGCCGAGACCGAGCCAATCGAAGCGGCACCTTGGTTGATCGCGGTTTCACTGCGAACGCGTTTGCCAGCCCGAATCGCAGAGGTAAATAATTGATTGAGCACGGAGCCGGAGGCCTCAGCCACCTGGGCATCCAAAAGAGCGTCTTTGACTTGGCGCAGGATTTCATTTTCGCCATAGACCATCGAATCGAGGCCTGCAGCCACCTGAAACAGATGTTGAGCAGCAAATTTATTGTAAGCCGTGTAAGAAACATCTTCAAAACAATCGGGGCTCAAAGCGGCATGTTCACAGAGCAATTTTTTGAGCCCTTCACGGGCGGCATTTAATTGTTCGGTCAAGGCATAGATCTCGGTGCGGTTGCAGGTAGAAAGGATCACACACTCACTGATTTCAGGGGCCTGTTGACAGGTGGCCAAGGCCTGCATGAGCGCATCACCAGCAAAAGCAAAACGCTCCCGGATATCGAGAGAGGCTGTGCGGTGATTGAGTCCCAGTAAAATAAATTGCACGCAACTGTCCTTTTGTATCGTGTGTAGACCATCACAAAGTCCAGGTCTACACGTTCTTCAGCAGCAAAGTTTAGATCAATTCTATCCATTAATCTATCATATTTTATAACCGATGACAGACGGTTTGTACTTTGATCTATATCAATCAACGCGCAGGATCTTGATCAACTTGGTTGTGTGGGGCGCTGAAATTCAGATCTTTTTTGAGCCCTTGATCTGTTTTTAACGATTTTTTAAGCAAGTTTTATTCGTGTGATAACGATAACTTTTTCAATAAGACCCATATCTGTTTTGAGAATATCTGTTGTAAAAAGGTAATGCGCCATGAGTTTGACCATTAACGGAGTCAGCATCGCCGTTCAGGGAGTAAGGGCCCTCAAGCCCGGTATCACCATTGAACAGGCCGCCTTAAAGACCAAAAATAACGGCCTGGATGAGGTTTTTTTCACCTCCAACGGCAAAGCCTATGTGGCTTATGGCGATTCATTAAATATCAGCGCACTCAAAAAGAACAATATTCCCACCGTGGCTTTTGACAGCCAAAAAGCAGATATCGTGGCTTATGATGACGAAGCCAACAGCATGATGGAAGGGGCCAAAATGGGCGCCATCAAAGCCCTCAAAGACAGCAGTGACGCCGTCTTCGGTGCCGTTAAAAACATCATCACCACCATTGGCCCGACCGCAGGTGTGGCCGGTGGCGTGGGTCTGGCTGGATACAGCATTTATCAGATGGTCAAAGCCTCTGGCCAAGGCGCTGCAGTGGGTGCCGTTGGTGCCGTTGGTGCCAGCTTGGCCGCCTCTCCCGTCGGTGTACCGCCCGGATTTGCAGGTGGTATCTTAGACGCCCTGAAATCAGGGGTCGTCGGTGGTCTGAAACTGATCGCCATCGCCGGTGGCGTGGGTGCGGGCATTACCATGACTTATGGCGCCATCAAAGGGGCCATGGAAGCCAAAAGCACCAATAAAGACCTGAGCACAATTGCCAGTATTACCGAAGATGGCAGTCGCCCCACCAATGGCGGAGCCGCCTTGACCAATTTTAACCCCGGCAATGGTTATTCCACCTTGCCCAGCCTGCCCGGCAGTGTACCCGCCGTCGGTCAGCCGATTGGCATCAATATTCAAATCACCCCCCAGGGTGGCTTCAGCAGCGTCAGCAGCATGATGTCTCCTCAGCAGATGATGGGCATGCAACGCCGTTAAACGTCAATTTTAAACAAAGATTTTCATAACAGATATCAGGGCCAACCGGCCCTGTTTTTATTTTAGAGGGAAAAAGTGAAACCCATTATTGTCGGTCTGGTGCAGATGAATCAGCGCTTCTTTGATCAGCGCTTTTTGCCCTATTCGGTGGCCCTCTTGCAGGCCCAAGTGCTGGCCCAGAGCCGCCATCCCCAGCGCTATCTCTTTTTATTGCCCCTCTTTCAAATCGAAGCTGTGGAAAAGAGTGTGGAAAAACTGCTGGCAGCAGACATTGTCGCATTCAGTGTCTATGTTTGGAATATTCAGCGCTCCTTGGCGGTGGCCGCGGCCCTCAAAAAAATCAAACCCGAGATCTGGATTGTCTTTGGCGGCCCCCAAGTGCCCGATCGCGCTGAAGCCTTTCTAAGACAACATCCCCAGGTCGATCTCTGTTGCCACGGCCCTGGCGAGGCACTCTTTGTGGAATTGCTCGACGCTTATCCCCAACGCCCCTGGCATACGCTGCCGGGTGTGAGTTTTATCGAGCACAGCCAGCAATATGTGCATGTGCCCCGCGCCCCTTGGAAACGCGATCTGGCAGAGATCGCCTCCCCTTATCTCTCTGGCGTCTTGGACCCCCTTTTGGCAGCCTTTCCCGATGAGCGCTGGATCGCCTCTTGGGAGACCAATCGGGGCTGCCCGTTTTCCTGCAGTTTTTGTGATTGGGGCTCGGCCACGGGCAGCAAGGTGCTGCGTTTTCCACTCGAGCGTCTCAATGCCGAAATTGCCTGGTTTTCGCAGCGCCAAATTCACTCGCTCTTCTGCTGTGACGCCAATTTTGGTATGTTGCAGCGCGACGAAGAGCTGATCGCTGAAATTGTCGCGCAACACAAACAGACCGGATTTCCGACCGATGTGCACACCCAAAGCGCCAAAAACGCCACCGAAAAGGTTTACCGCATTCAGACCATCCTCTCTGAAAATGGCCTGAGCCGAGGAGCCACGCTCTCTTTTCAATCCCTTTCTCCCGGTGCCTTGCAGGCCATTCAGCGCGAGAATATTTCCCTCGGGAGTTATCAGGAGCTGCAAAAGCGCTTCAAAGCGGCGGGGGTGCCCACTTATACCGACCTGCTGATTGGGGTGCCGGGTGAAACCCTGGCCTCGTTTGCCCAGGGCCTGGAAGCGGTGATTCGCGGTGGCCAACACGAACAGGTGCGCTTTTATGAAATTTCGCTGCTGCCCAATGCCCCGATGGCCCAGCCCGAATACCGCAAAACCCACCAATTGGAAACCCTGTTTGTGCCAGCGGTGATTCCCTGGGGCCCGCTTGAGGATTGGCAAAAACCCTTTGAAACCTATGAATTGGTCGTGGGCAGCACGAGCTTCAGCCGCAGCGATTGGGCCCAGATGCGGATTTTGGCTTGGCTCACAGATTTGCTCTATTTTTACCAACGGGCCCTGCAATTGCCGCTGCTCTTGCTAATGGAAATCGAAGACCTGTCTTTGGTTCACTTGTTACAGCAATGGCAAAGTTTAAAGGCCGAAACCGCCCCGCTTTCACATCAGATCCACACATTTTTGCAGGAGCGCGTGGCGGGAATTTTGAGGGGAGAACCCCTCTATTCACCCGGTCCCGCCATTCCGGGCCAGCCCGAAAAGATCTGGCTCTCTGCCGTCAATTTGGTCTACCATGGCCTAATCGAGAACCACTTGCTCGACCGCTTTTTTGACGAAGCAACTGACTGGCTGCTGCGCGAATGGCAAGCCTTGCCCGCACCGCGCTTGCCCCAAGGGGTACTGGCAGAGAGCTTGGAAATGGCACGAAGCCAATTTAAAGCCTGTTATCAATTGCCCCATCAGCCGCTGCAAGGGCAGTGGAATTTGGCGGAAGTCTATGCGGGTTTGCTCCGGGGAGAAAGCCCGCCTCTAAAGCCACGATCAGCGCTGTTGACGCAATAAAAGCCCCAAGAAAAAAGGCACCCCCAAAAGGGCTGTAAAAATACCCACGGGAATCTCCTGGGCCGGAAGCAAATTACGCGAAAGCCCATCGGCCAAAACCAACAGTGCTGCCCCCGCAAAAAGAGACGGCAAAAAGAGCCGGCGAAAATCTGCGCTGCGGCAAAAAAACCGCGCCATATGGGGCACAATCAGGCCGACAAAGCCAATCACACCGCTGACAGAAACCACAGCCGCAGCCAATAAAGTGGCCGAAAAAATCACCTGGTTTTTGAGCCGATCCACCTCAACCCCGAGATAAGTCGCAGATTCTTCGCCCACCTGCAGCGCATTGAGCGCCTTGAGATGGCGCAAAAGCAAAAGCGTGCCCACCCCCCAAAAGGGCAAAAGCACCCAAGCATCCTCCCAGCTGCGCCCGGCAAAACTGCCCATAATCCAATAGACCACGGCCTCCATACCTTCGCCCCGCAAAACCAAGACCAGCGAGAGCAGCGAAGAGCTGAGCGCACTGAGTGCCACCCCAGCCAAAAGCAGCCGCTCAATCACCATTCGGCCCTGCACCTGCCCGAGGTGATAAACCAGCGCCATCATGCCCAAGGCCCCCAGAAACGCGGCAAGCGGCACCGTGCTAATGCCCCAGAACTGAAACTGCCAATTGAGCACCAAGGCCAAGCCCGCCCCCAAAGCCGCCCCGCCCGAAACCCCAATCACAAAGGGATCGACCAAAGGGTTGCGAAAGAGCCCCTGCAGAGCCAAGCCGGCAGTGGCCAGACCGGCACCCGCCAAGGTCGCCAAGACCATGCGCGGCAAGCGCAATTGCATGAGAATCAGCTGATCGGTCTCAGCCAAAGCCGGAGAGCCACTTAAAAGCAGCCAAACTTCATGCCAACGGGGCAAATCTGGGCCGCTGCTCCAGCCCCACACCCCCAAGCAAACCAGGGCCAGCACAAAGAACCCCACAAGTATCTGCAGCAGGGCCCGCACTGAAAGACTCACTTTAAGGGCTCCCCAAAGCGTTTAAAATGACGCTTAAAGCGGCGCTCAAATCAGGCACGTCCAGGGCTGAGACGGCGACGGGCAGCAGGCTGAGAAGGAGAGGGAGTTTTGCTCGCAGGTGATTTACTTTTGCGCAAATGCGTGAAGCGGTAACGGTTCCAGCGAAAAATCGCCAACGCCATCAAACAGAGCAGGGTGATCTGCCAGGGCAATTGGGGCAAGACATAGGCCCCGATAAATTGCACAGGCACCATCTGAAAATAGACCGCCGCATAAATCGCCCCCAAAACATGGATCATGATCAAGGTCAAAACGGCGGCCAATAAATAGGGACCCGGCAAGGGCACACGGCGCGGATGGCGGTGCAATAACAAGCCACAAAACCAAGCCGCCGGAATCAAACTGATCAGATACCCTGTCGTGGGCTGCTGCAAATACGCCAAACCACCACCATTATAATAAATGGGCAGACCCACAAGCCCCAGAAGCAAATACAAAACCATGGTCATCGTCGCCAAAGGGGTATTTAAGAGCAAAACACAGGCCATCACAACCAACAATTGTAAGTTGGCGGTATAGGTGCCGGCATAGAGCCAAGCACTGCTGATCCAGGGTTCGGCATCTGGCAATTGGGGAGCCAAAATCGAAATATAGGGCATGCGCAGATGCACAAAGGTCGAGAGAATGAGAAGAGTGAGAAAAAGGGCCATCCCTTCGAGTCGAATCAACACGCGCAGCATGGGGTCGCTCCTGAAAAGCTTGGGTGTACGGTTATTCTAACATGATAGCCTAAAACTCAAGCCAGATTCAGTGACGGGGATCGACCCATTTTAAGGCCTGAACCAAAGCTGGGACAGAAACCGAAATCGCTTGTGCTGGCATGAGCTGGCAAAGTGACGCAAATGGTACCAACGATATCAGGTTGGGATTATTGCCAAAGTCCCGATTAAACTGATGGGTGATCACGGTTTTTTGAGAATAGACCATTTTATATAAAATTGACTCATATCCCCACAGCATTTTGATCGGAAAAACAAGCACGTCTACAGAACAAAATAAATCATTTAATTGATTTTCTTGCTTAAATTCGGTTAATATAGAAATATTTGGGATATTTTCAAGATCATATTCTTTTGAATTTAAATAATTTAAAATATTAAGCTCAATATCACTATTGCCATCAAGATCAAAATCCGAAATAAACAAAACAACATCGGCTTCTGAAGTATAGGCCTCAATATAAGCCGCAAGGGTTTCCTGCCAAGCAAAATTATTGTCAGCATCATATAAACAGAGTAAGTTTTTTTGACAAGCATCCTCTAGCAACAGGCTCACGCCTCCCACATACGCAGCTTGCTTGGAGTCGGGGAGTTGGGAGAGACTGTTTTTAAACCCCAATTTTTCCAATTGAAAAGCACAAAAATCTGTATTGGCAATTAAAAACAGGTGGTTTAATTGCTTCGGCTCAAGCCCTTGGGCCAGAAATACCCTCAGATCAGGGATCTGCGCAATGCCGGGAGAATCGACCAAAGCAACGCCGTCAGAACTGCTTTCGAGGGGCTGTAAAGTGGGGTAATATTTGAGCCATTTGTCCTGATAGTAAAGATAATCATCTCCTTGTGCTCTTCCCACGAGCATGTATATGACATTGGCCAGCTTATTTGCCATTTTTGACCAAGATGAGCTTGCTTCGGATATTTTCTTGGATTTTTTAGATCTACTTTTGTCTTTTGCATAATAAGCCTGAAGCGTGACATCGCGAATATCTTGAATATTCCAGGGATCGCAATAATAAAAAGCATCTGCAAACTGTTCATCTTGTCCCGAATTTGTGGTTAAGACAACAGGTACACCCAACATAGCAGCCTCCAAAGAAGAAAGGGGGGAGACTTCAGAAAAACTGGGCAAGACAAAAACCCGCGCGTTTTGGATGGCCGACCGCAACAGATCATCAGGCAAATAGTCAAAATGATAGATATGTTGACTACCGAGCATCTGGCATAATTTCAGGTAATCTTTATAAAATTCTTTGCCAACCAAAACAATTGGAATATCTGTATCTCTGAGCGCGCAACACAAAAAAAGCTGATTTTTATTGGGTTGAATTCGCCCCAAACAAATAACATAATCTTTAATTTTATATTTTTCAACAAAAATAGCTGATTTTATACTTTCCAAATCAGAATAATCACAGCCATTAAATACAATTTCAAACTCTTTTGAACTACCCTCTGGAAACAAGAGGGCCATTTCTTTTGTGCTTTGAGGGATAAAATAATCACAGACCAGGGCCAAAGAAGTGTAATAAATTTGATTGTAACCGAGTTTATCAGCCCAATCTTTTAACATAGAATGTCTAAAAAAACGAATATTATCAGACTTAAAAAGTGATTCTATACTTTCTTTTACAGAAAATCCCTTTTCTTTAAGACTTTTATCCAAAAAAGACACAAATTCTTCAGCATATATACTCTCTTCAAAAAAGAGAGAGGCAATTGGCATACACAATTTGGGCAAAGAAGTTCGGCTTAAATCCTTAATTTTATACAATTCATGGTAATAGCCAACCACATACACACAATCATAATTGTGCAGATCCAGACGACAAGCCAAGGTAATATCTGCCCGAACACCGGCATTTTTGAGATATGCTCTACTCTTAAAGAGCTGAAGATCGGCCCCTCCTATGGTTTGCACAGAGTCTGTTCGGGTCAAAACCAACAGTTTGATTTTTACATTTATTTTTTGATTTTTAAAACCATATACAACTAAAAAATCAGAAAAGCTTTCTCTGTCGATCAGATAACAGGTTCCCTGAATTTCATTTTCTAATTTTTCGCGAATCCATTCAGGGTTATTTTCAGACCGAGGAACAGCAATTAAACACAATCCCCCTTCTCTCAAAACAGACAAAGAATCTGAAAGAGAATGAAAATCAGAAAAATTCCAATCGATTAAAATATCAATGCTTTGCTCAAAGCGCTCCTCTTTTTTAAGGCAGCAAAATCGATTGTTAAGTGCTTCATAGCAATCAGAATCATTAAAGCCCAGATCTACAATTCGAGCCAATTTATCACCGGGATATTCGGCGCAGTAAATTTGATTGACCAGAGATGCCCTCCACTTGATTTGTAGAGAATCAAAGCCATATTCTTCGGCATACTTAAAGTCCGCCATTTTTAATTTAAATGAAGCAGAACGGTCCTGAACATTTATGGGCAGATCTAATAGTTCCTGTTGGAATGAATAGGGAAAAAACAAATTAAATTCAAAAAAGTAGTCAAAAATAGATATTGAATTTTTATTTAAATCAAAATCAAGCATAAATTTATAAATATCTAATAAATTTTGATTCAAATTTTTGTTTTTAATTTCTTTTTTTGCCAGATCAATACCTTTTGAAATATCCCCAACCAAAAAATGAATCAAAGCAGAAAAATACTGATAATCAGAATAGAACAAACTATTATTATTAGCAAAAAATAATTGATTCAGATTATTGTTTTCAATCAGTGTTTCACACGATTGAAAATGTATTTGGGCCTTCAACAAACAAGTGCGAGCAAGTTCCAATGAATCGTATTTTTCGGAGAGGCCCACAAGGTTCGAATAAAAATGTTTTTCTCCCAAATGATAAAAACTTAACTTTTTCTGGGTATACAGGCTAAAAGCCAAAATCAAAAAACCCATCATCATATCCAGATGGGCCAAAACGGAATATTTGGGCAAGGTTGAAGGAGCTACATTTTTGAGCTGAGGATACAAATCCCCAAGAGAATTCATGACACTCTTTGCTTTTCTACTTTTATTTTACTAATTTTATTCCAAAAGGCTCTCCCCAAAGGCATTATGCAATTGTATATTCAATTCCAAACTTAGACAAACCCCGGCCTGAAGATCCCTCACAGAATTTCGGGCCAAAGACGTCAGGCAGGTGGGGGGGGTGAGACAATGACAGCCCAAGGCTCATAGGCCCCAATACTCACCCCTTCAGCAGGAAGACGGGGCTGGCCGGAAATATCTTGGGTGGAAGCCAAAGCTGGGTTTCCCTGACCACTCAATGGAGAGCTGGGATAAGGCCGCAAGCCATCATCAAGGGTCATCCAGCGTTGATCATTGCCCAAAACAAAGTTCAGATCACCAAAAGGATTTTGGCCCAGACTCAGATTCCCGCCGAGATCCTGATAACTGGAACCCGTCACCGGGTAGGTTTGAATCCCGCCAAGCCCCTCTTCCAAGGCGTTATAAGCCACTTGCAATTGCCCTCCGGCGATCGAGAGATCCCGGCCCGGATTGTTCCAAAAGACACTGTTAAACAATTCCAGACGCGAGGCAGTGTTGCTGGTGCCAATCGCATTCCCGGCATTGGGATTGCCTGTGCGATTTCCCACAAAGGTGCCCTGGGTCAAGCGGGGCTGCGCGCCAAGCACAAACAGAGCGCCACCGTCGCTGAGGGCGTAATTGTTCAAAAATACAATATTTTTGAGCACAGGGGCAGAACTGGCATAGGTCTCGATTTGCAAGCCCCCACCATACGCAGCCAGAGAATCAGCATTGGCCGCTGAATTGTTTTCAAAGACGATATTCTCAAGCAGCGGTGAACCACTGATTGAAATTTCCATGCCCCCACCACTGCGGTAGGCGTGATTGTCTCTCAAAACCAAATTGCGCAAGGTCGGTGAGGCATTTTCAGAGAAGATCCCTCCCCCACGCATGTCCAAGCCGGGGGCATCAGCCTGACCCGCTTGGATCGTAAAACCATCCAGAACAGCTGTGGCAGAAAGCCCTGAAGCAGCTCTGACAACATGGTAGCTATTGTCAGAGCGCGCATTCCCCTCTTGCTGATCATTGTCATTCAAATCTCCGCTTAAGACCGTTAGGTTTTGGCTAAAATCTCGCTCTTGGCGGTTTCGCTCTCCCCTGGCAAAGCCACCGTAAAGAGCCACGTCATTTTTAAGCTGAAAGGCCAAAGCCCGATTGCCTTCCGCTTCAGTTGGGGTATAAAGCCCTTCTGCCACCCAAATTTCGTCGCCACTGGCAGCGGCTGCCAAAGCGGATTGCAGAGAGACAAAAGCCGTATCCCAACTCAGGCCATTGCCACTTTCGTTCAGAGCGGCCACCCGCATGTTTTGGGCTGCCACAAACAGGACTTTATTGCTCACGTTAAAACTGCCTGGTGCCTCAAATCCCTCACCTTCACCCACAAAAAGTTCCACTTTGCCAGTGCTGGCACCAGCGGGAATCTGAACCTGAATTTCCGTCCCACTGAGCACGTTAAACGATGCTTCGGTCCCATTTAAGTGAACCCTGAAGACATTCTCCAAACCCAACCCCGTGAGTGTCATCCAATCGCCAATGCGGCCAGTGCTTGGCGAAACAGTGTCAATGCCCATGCGGGTAAAGCCCGTATAGTTCGTTGAGGCCGTTCCCACCTGCACCTTGACGGTTTGTGGCCCCACAGGCCCTGCTGGCACACGCACTTCCAGGTCTCCCTCTGACGCATTTAAGACTTCGGCCAGTTGCTCCCCAATCCAGACCTGATTGCCTGCCAGGGTTGTGTGAAAGCCACTGCCCTGAATCAGCAATGTCTGGCCGATATACCGTTCAGAGGCCGACAATTCGCCAATCACAGGCCTTTGAGCTTCCAGACTAATCAGGCCCAAATCGAGGTTTTGCCCGCCACTGAGCAGGACTTGCCGCGGGCCCGGCGTTTGATAATCGGTTCCCCCTTCAACCCAATAGACCAAAGTCCAGATCCCAGGTCGCAAGCCTTCTAAATCAAAGGGGCCATTGGCGGTCACTTCCAAAACAGGTTGACTGAGATCCGAGGTTTGAATCAGCAGATGATCCCCCGTGGCCAAGCCCTGTACCACTCCCACCACCCGCCCCACAGGCAGGGCGTAATTTTTCTGGGCATCCAAGCGGGCCAGGTCTCCGCCCACTGCCAGTAAATCAGCCGCCAGCAAGGCGACGTCAATTTGCAAAGGGTGCAAAAGCGTATAGAGATAATTCGGGCGGGCCCCCTGCAAGCCAGTGAGCTGATCCAGCCACTGCTGTAAGGCACTTAAATCCACGGCCTTGGCCAAGTCAGGGGCCGACAGCAATAAACGGGTCAAAACCTGTGCCAGCGGTGTGGTGCGAAAGGTCACCTCGCGACTCACGGGTGTGCTCTCAGTTCCCACGGGAAAAACCGCTTCAATCGTCGAGCCCGGAATCGGCCTTTTGTCACTGTCGAAAGCGGTAATACTGGCGAAACGCAAGGCTCCAGCCGGAATGTTTTCAAAGACAATGGTCAAGGGTTCGCCGGTATTTTCAATCAGATAGTCGCGTTCAGGCTGATCTGGTTCACGCAAAGCATTGAGCGGATAAATGGGGTCGGCTTGAGGCGGCGCTTTGAGACTGACCCGCAAATAAGCAAAGCTGGCAAAAGCGGTCTCAGTGCCCGTGCCAGAATCTTCGGGTGTCGGCGAACCTTGGGTGCGAAAATTTTGAAACAATTTACGCGGCACCTGTAGACGCATCTGAATGGTGGCCATTTGGTTTTTGACAGGCTGGATGTCGAGCAAGCCCGTCAGGGAGGGCAAGATTTTTTTTGTGCCCTTGCGTGGTAGAGTATTGAGCGGCAGAGAAGTGGGCTGGGTGATCGGCGCAGAAATTAGGCCCTGCGGCCCACCCACAGTGGTGGGCAAGGTCTGACAGGCTGCCAAGGCAAGGGTGAGACAAACGCCATAGATTTTTTTCATTTAATGATAACCTCCATCAAGTTGTACCGCGCCGGTTTGAATCACAATGGCGGTCGCAAAACTGCCACTGGCTGTCTGAACCTGGATCTGGCCCAAGCGAGCCAATGCAGGGATTTCTACTTGAATCTCATGTTCGGTCAGCGACACCACCGCTGCCGCATAAGCCCCATCAAACGTCACCTGGACCGGCGGGTAAAAATGCTGTCCGCGCAAAATCAGGCGGCTGCCGATCTGGGCCTGAAGCGGGCTGACCGACTCCAGCACAGGGGCCGGCAAAGGGGTTGCCATTGGCGATGGCGCGGGATCACTTCCGCCGCCTGTGGTGCGGGCCCCTGTTGCCAGGGTTTGGGCCACCAGGGTCACCGCCCCACTCTCTCCGGCCTGATTGCGGGCCCGCAGCAGAAAATGATAGCCCGTCTGGGGGCTGAGGCCATTCAGGGAGTAAGTCGTGTAGGTGAGACTGTCGCTCAACAACTGTCCATTTAGACTGAGACTGTAAGCGGCTGCCCCGCTGACAGGATCCCAAGCCAGACGCAGATAGCTGTCTCCCGCCTCTGCCAGATAAAAGGCCAAAGGAGAGCCGGGGGCCTTGAGAGGCAAAGCACTGGCCTGAGGGCTGGCTGAAACCACCACTTGGGGTGAGGCCGAGACCTGCGGGGCAGGAGAACCAGAAGCCACCACAGATGGGCCCACAACCGGAGATGGCTGCACCGAAACAGAGCCAGCAAGGCGTCTGCGATCTAACTCGGCCTGAATGCGAGTCAACACAGCGGGGCTGAATTGAGAAAAGTGAAGCAAACCCACCAATTGGGAATTACCCATCAGGGCCAAAAGACGCACCTGCACACCTTCGGGTTGGAGCGAGAGCCATTCCGGCAGAAAGGCCTGCCAGCTCTCCAAAAGCGCTTCAGCCCCAAATTGGCCCTTCAGCGGCAAGCTTTCGGTCAGTTTTTGCTCAAACCACTCGCCCCATCGGGTCTGGCCTTGGGGGCGTACCCGCAGGCGCAAGAGAGCCTCTTCTGCGGGGATATCTGGCAGACTCAGAGCCGTTTGACCCGTCGGCAAAAGCAGAGAAAAACGCCAGGGCTCCGTGGAGCGCAGCCCCTTACCACTGAGTTCCAACGCCAACTCCAAAGGCACAGGCCAAGCCACCTGAAAGTCGAGTTGCAAAGGATTTAAAATCCCTGCGAGGTCCATTTCGGCTTGCGTCAGCATGGCCGGTCGGATCTGCACCCAGACACGGGCCCGGCTCAAGGCCTTGTGCGCATCGTAGGCAAGAACGGTGACCTCTTTGGGCCCCACGGGCAAAGACAGACGGTAATTGCGCGCGCTGGGCAAGAGAGCGTTTAATTCGGTCTCCAGAGGCTGGCTCAAACCTTCGCCACGAATCGAAACCTGAAAAAACCGGGTCTGTTCAGGGATAGCCACCAGCCCAAAGCTGGCAGCGGGAAGCGACCAAGAAAAAGCCAATTGCCCCTCAGGTCGGGGTGAGACAGCACCAAGCTGACACCCCTGCAAGCCAATCAGCACAGCCAAAAATCCCAGCCAACGACCAGCCAGGATGTGTTCCTCCTCATCAGATCTCTCCATCTTCAGTCTAGGGCCTTTTTCAGAGGTTTTGCTTGAGAGAAATCAAGCTCTGGACTTGATTTTAATCAGCAAATCAGGAGAAGCGATCTGCCGGGCTTCCAGGCCTGCAGAGCAAGAACTGGGAATATGCTAAACTACAGAGCAAAACCCATTATTATTTCGCCGGGAGAGAGACCCCTATGCAGCTCGTTAAACCGTGGATTCGCTTGAGTATGGCCGCTTTGTGCACAGGGGCACTGCTCTCTCCGCTGGGTGCCTGCCGCCCACCCGACAGCAATAAAATGGTCTACCGCAGCGCCTTTGAAGGGGACGTACCCTCGCTGGATCCGATTCAAATTGGCGATACCCAATCCCACGATGTGGGCCACAATATTTACAACGGCCTCGTGCGCTACCGCCCCCGGATCACGGGCCCCAACCAAAAACTCTCAGATCTGGTGCCCGATCTGGCCGAGTCTTGGAAAATCTCGCCCGATGGCAAAACCTATACCTTTCACTTGCGCAAAGGCGTCAAATTCCACAATGGCGATCCCTTTACTGCTTCTGATGTCAAATTTTCAATCGAGCGCCTGGCGGATCCCCGCAATGCCTCCAAAGGCATGTGGACCCTCGACGGACTTTCATTGGCCGGGCTCGACGCCTACCAAAAAGCCTGCCAAGCAGGCCAAGCAGCCCATCTCGACAGCGTCAAAGTGATTGACGACCATACCGTTTCGATCACCCTCAAAGACGTGATCCCCTTTGCCTTACACGTGCTGGCCATGTCGTATTATTACGTGGTGCCGCAAAACGAAGTCAAAAAATGGAAAGACCAATTTTCTTTCCATGCCACGGGCACCGGCCCGTTTATGCTCAAAGAGTGGAAGTCCAACCAAAAACTGGTGCTGGTCAAAAACCCAAACTTCTTCGAGCCTGGCATTCCCAAACTCGACGAGCTGCGTTTTTATATCGTGCCCAGCGAAGATATTCGCCTGCTCTGGTTTGAAAACGGCGAGCTTGACCACCTCGAACCCCCGATTCCTGCTGCCAGCTTTGACCGCATCCTCTCAGACCCCCATTGGAACAAACTCGGCAATAAAGCGATCCGCAAAGTTGAAAGCCTGAATGATCCGGCCCAGTCCAATGTGATCAAAGACAAAGAGTGGACCATTCAGTATTTGGGCATGGACACCCAATCTGAGCCCTTTAAAGACAAAACCGTGCGCCAGGCCTTTAATTTTGCCGTAAACAAACGCAAGATCATCGACGTGGTGCGCAACGGGCGAGGGATTCCAGCCCGGGGCGTCTTGCCCAACGGTTTTCCGGCTTTTAAAGCCGACCGCGCCATTCCCTATCCCTATGACCTGAACAAAGCCAAAGCCATGATGGCCCAAGCCGGTTGGACCGACAGCAATGGCGACGGCATTCTCGACAAAAATGGCAAGCCGTTAAAAGTGACCTTTTGGCACAACCAGAGCGCAATCTATGCCATGTTGGGGGCCGCAGTCCAGGCCGACTTGCGTGATTTGGGTGTGGACATCGAGGTCAAATCAATGGAGTGGGCCTCGTATATCGAAAAGATCAAACGCAACGAAGCCACGTTTTTCAGATTCGGCTGGGCCGCAGATTATCCCGATCCCGACAATTATCTCTGGACCCTGTTTAACAGCAAAAATATCGGTCAAGACAATGTCACCCGTTACAAAAACCCGATCTTTGACACCCTTGTCAACAAGGCCCGCACAACCGTCAATTGGTCTGAGCGCGAAAAACTTTACCAAGACGCCGAGAGCATGATCATCGAAGATGCGCCTTGGATCTTTTTATACACCAATGTCGAATACAAGCTCGTTCAGCCCTATGTGCGCGGCCAGCAGATGCACCCGCTGATCCGCAACGAAATGAGTTTTGTAGAAATTGCCCCCCATTAACCCCAGAGAAACCAAACAAAAAACATGACCACCGAAGACCGCCTGATTCAATGGTACCCTGGGCATATTGCCAAGGCCCAGCGCCAACTCAAAGAAAAACTCACCCTCGTCGACTGCGTCGTTGAATTGGTGGATGCCCGTCTGCCCAAAAGCAGCCATTTTCCCTTTGTCGATGAATTACTCGGACAAAAACCCCGCATCATGGCCATCAATAAATCCGATTTGGCCCCGCCAGAGAGCCTGGAAGCGGCCTTGACCTATTGGCGTGACAGAGGTTTCCCGGCTGTGGCTTTAAATATTCCGGGCCGAGAAGGGGTGCAAGAATTGCGCAAAGAACTGAACCTCTTTCATGCGGCACTTTCAGCCAAGATGAAACTGCGGGGACGCATCCCCCGCAAATTACGCACCTTGATCATGGGGTTGCCCAATGTGGGCAAATCGACCCTGATCAATGCCCTGATCAACAAACGCTCAATGAAAGTCGGCGACAAACCCGGCGTGACCAAAAGCATGCAATGGGTGAGCATTGCCAAAGACCTGGAATTGCTCGACAGTCCGGGCGTGATTCCCCCCAAACTCGAAGATCAACACGTGGCCCTCAAACTGGCCCTGATTGGCTCTGTGAGCGAACATTCAGCCCCACCTATACAATTGGCTGAACTGGGCTTGCAACTCTTACACGCGGAATTTCCCGGTTATTTGCAAAAGGCCTTTGGTCAAGAGCCAATTTACCTGCCTGAAATTGGCAAACTGCGCAATTTTTTGCAAAAGGGCGGCGAGATCGACCTCGACCGCACCGCCATATCTTTTCTGAGCGATCTGCGCAGTGGCAAATTGCCGGTGCTCTGTCTCGAAAAACTCTGAATTTGCATCCTGTTGCGCTTGGGCCTACAATTGAAGGAGGTCGCTAGACCTTAAATTTTTTTGCAGGGGCTCAACCATGGAATTATTGTATGGATTGCTTCATAAAATTCCCTTTTTTCAGAATCTTCCTTTCGAGACCTTAAAATCCCTGGTCGACAGCGGAACGGTGATCAACCATGAAGCGGATCACGTGCTCTTTCGCGAAGACGATCCCGGTGATGCCCTCTATTTGATTTTAACCGGCGAAGTCTCCATTTTGGCCCGCAACGATCAGGGCGAAGACGCCCCTCTGGCCACATTGCAAGCCGGTGAATTTTTTGGCGAACTGGCCCTCGCTGAAGGCGGCGTGCGCACCGCCACAGCAGTCACCTTAAGCCCTTGCCAGCTCTTTGCTTTGAACCGCGAAGCCTTTTTCCGTCAATTGGCGGCCTCCCCCGAATTGCTCTCCCAGGTGATTGGATCAATCAGCCAAAAAGTGCGCGGGGTGAATCACCATCTCTTTCAGGAGCAATTGCAAAAACAAACCCTGCAATTGGAAATGGGACGGGTGCAGCGCCAGACAATTACCCGCATGGTTCAGGGGCTGTCTCAAGAAGTGGCCGTGCCGTTGATTGAAGCCCAAAACCAACTCGACACCCTCTTGATGGGCCTGCCTGAAGCCAAACAAGAAGCAGGGGAAGAGATCCGCCTCTTACTCGGACGCGCCCTGATGCTGGTGCAATCGCTGCAATCGGTGGCCCCTGCAGAAGTGCTCTCGCGCCGCCAAGCAGTGAATTGGCCTCAGTTTTGGAGCCGTTTGCAGGAATTGTACCGTGTGACCAGTTTGCGCCGACTGCCGCTCGAACTCCACGTCTCTGCGGATGCGGCCAGCCAAGTCTGGCAGGGCTATCCTGCCCAATTGGCAGAAGCCCTGATGCATTTATTGAATAATTGTGAGGTCCATGCCTACCCGCTCTCAGAAGATGAGCCCGTGAGGCTGATTCTGGACTTTGAAGACGCACATTTTGTCTTACGCGTGCAGGATTTTGGCCTGGGCATGGCCCCCGAAATTTTGCCCCAAGTGTGTACCCCGTTTTTCTCGACCCGCAAACAAGAAGGGTATAGCGGCATGGGGCTGGCCATTGTCGATAACCTCGTCAGTTCGGTCTTGGGGGGCAGCATGACCATTGACTCCGAAGCTGGGGCGGGCAGTACGGTGATCTTGCGCTTTCCCCAAGAAGCCCCCACACAAAATTAAGCCCCTGTGGTTCAGCTGCGCGGCGCCACTTCGCACAAAAAACGGGCCAGGTCTTCCACTGCTTGCTGATCTTCAAAGATCAGCGGGATTTTGGCCAAGATCTGTGCGCGGGTGCGTTGATTGTGCTCAGCATTGCAGGCCATCTCGACCGCTGTTTGAATATATGCTTCAGCTGAATGCACCACACACTCAGACAGGCCCATTTTGAGATAACAGGCAGAAGCGATTCGCCCATGTAAGTGTTCACCCGGCCAGGTGATAATTGGCAGGCCCAGGGCCAGCGCTTGATAAGTGGTCACACCCCCACCAAAATAGCGCGGATCGAGCATCACATCTCCCAAGGCCAGCAAATTGAGGTAGGCCTGTGGTTTGAGATAAGGCAAAAAGTGAATCCGGGGCAACAGCTCGGGCAAGGTCTTTTGAAAGCGGTTTAAAAGAATTTGGCGCTGCTGGGCATTGTCTGGGTTGCTGAGCAAAACCAAAATTCCCTCTGGATCCTGGCGTAAAATACCGCCAAACAAATCATCCATCTCGGGCTGAATTTTGACCATGGCATGGGGGCAGAGATACCATCGGGTCTGTTCAGGCAGACCATAATCTGCACGCGTTAAGTGTCCGGTACAGCTGGGCAAAACAAAATAGGTGGGCAAACTGGGCAACAAGATCAATTGCTCGCTATAAAAACGCTGGGGATTCTCGGCTTGCTCCAGCAAATGGGAGGAGAGGAAATAGTCCATATAGGGTTGGCCTGTGCTGCCCGAACTCAGCCAAGAGGTGACCTGAACCGGCGCCAGGCGAAAGGCCGAAAAGATCGCCTGCAAAGGCTGAGAGGCATTGGGTTCACTCAAGTAGAGAATATCCAAATCCAGGGCCAAAACCTGCTCGTAAGCAATTGGCATCGCTTCAGCCAGAAAATGACAGCAAAAGTCTGTTGGCAAAGGGGCTTGAAAAAAGGCTGCCAGATCGATGTGGTGGGTCAACAAAAGATGGATCTCCAATTGCGCAGTGGGCAATTGCCGCAAGAGCTCGCAGAGAGCCGTTTGAACTGCGCTGGAAGGGGCCAAGACAAACCCCACCCGACGGCGTTCAAGGCCTTTGACACGCAAGGCCCTGCGAGAGGTCTGCGGCAGATCTGGCAACCAAGACCTGATGATTTTGCCAAAGATCTGGCGCTCGCGGTAGGGGTGGTAATAGGTATAAGCCATGCCCTCCAGCGCAAGGCTGTTTAAAAAATAGACAAAGGCATTGCTCAAATCAGGGTGAATCAGGGCCTGTGCGGGGAGATTTTGCTGCTCCAGGGCCCGCAAAGCCGCACAGGCCTGCTCCAGGTATTTTTTTTGATAGGCCAGATCCTCAGCAATCACCGGGACCAATAACTGGCTTTTTAACGCCCAGGCCGGGCGATCTGAAAGTGTCGGAGACTGCAAGGCCAGGGCATAACACTGGGCGGCCTCGGCACTGTTGTGCAGGGTTTCCATCATGCGCCCGAGCAGACAGGCAATGGTGCCCAGACATTCCGGGCGAACCTGCGCCAAACTCAGAAATAGCGCCTTGATTTTAACTGGCTCATAGTCGGAGACGATCACCCGCGCCAAAAGATACGTCAGCCAATCGCTCAGGGCTTGGGCATCGGGAGAAGCCAGTTCCATCGCCTTTAAATAACATATCTGGGCCTGGGCATCGTCTTTTAGAATCAAATACACATTGCCCAAGGCAAAATAAACATCGGCCCGCTCAGGGCAAAACGCAAGATAAGTGTGCAGATGTTGAATCGCCAAGGGAAATTGGCCCAGGGCCTGATACAATTGCCCCAATTGGAAATGGCCCTCGGCCCATTGCGGATCCAATTGCAAAACCTGTTCAAAAGCCGCGGCAGCAGGCGCCCATTGGCCCTGCTGCTTCAATTTTTTGGCGGCTTGAAGATGGTTCTGGATCTGCGACATTTAAG
>JBFWRL010000007.1:0-75605 GCA_050248915.1 Candidatus Sericytochromatia bacterium | reverse complement strand
TCTGCTACTATGAGTCATTTTACCTATCATGTATCGGATTTATCCTCTGAAAACCAAAAGCAGGAGGGATTGATCTTTCATCTGAGCCCCGATCAAGCGGAGGTCATGTTGATTATCAATCCGTCTGAGCTCGAAGCCCTTCCTTCGCCCGCGCTTTTGGAGCAGGCCTTTGAAAAAAAGGGCTATGCAGGTTATCACCTTCACACAGCTATTTTGCACGAACTTTGCAGCCTGGATCTCAAGGCGCTTGGGCAGCCTTTGAGCCGGGTAATCGCCACCCGCATTCAGACGGATCTGATTATTCATCTTTCCGATGACCATCTCAAAGCGTGGATGACACTTTTGCCAACCCCAGGCGCACTTCCCCCCTCCCGTGAAGAGGTGATTGCCCGTCTAAAAAAGGAAAAAGTGGTCTATGGTCTGAACGAAGCGGTTATTCAAATGGCCGTGGAACAGGGCCATTTAAAAAAATCGCTCGTGGCAGAAGGGGCCCCGGCCCAACAGGGCAAAAGTGCTTGGTTTGAATATCTTTTGGAGACCGCTTTGCAACGGGGGCCCCGCGAGCGGGCCGATGGTTCGGTCGATTACCGCGACCTCAATCTGGTCCAAAATGTCGAGATGAACACGCCTTTGATGCGCAAACATCCGCCCGAGGCTGGTCAGGCTGGGCGCAAGGTGACGGGAGAAGAGATTCCCCCAGAAATGGGCCGGGACTACCATTTGATCGAAAGTGTGGGCTCCAAAATTTCAGATCAGGACAAAAACCTGCTGGTTGCAGCGCGGGCGGGTCGTCCTGTGCGCTTGAGTCGCTCTGTCAAGGTCGATGATATGATCACCTTGCAAGAAGTTGGCATGGAAACAGGCAATATTCACTTTAAAGGCTCCGTCTCTGTAATGGGATCTGTGCGCAGTGGTTTTCAGGTCAAGGCGGGCGGCGATATTATTGTGCACGGCTCGGTTGAAGATGCCATTTTGGATGCCGGAGGCAGTATCGAGGTCCGGGGCAGCATTTTTGGGCGCGATCAGGCCTCTCTCACCGCCAAAGGAGATATTCGCGCCAGTTTTATTCAAAATGCCAGTGTCGAGTGTTTTGGGGATTTACATATCACCGAGGGCCTTTTTCACTGCGAAGTGCGAATCATGGGCAATATCTTTATCGGTATGGACGGTGGCAAAGGCCAAATCAATGGGGGCAATATCTGGGGGGCCAATTCCCTGAGGGTCAAAATTCTGGGCTCGATGGCCTCCACGGCCACCCGTGTTTCTCTGGGAGAAGACCCCTATCTGCGCCAAAAACTCAAAGACATTGACCACAATTTAAGGCATTACAAAAGTGAATTGGAACAGGTGATCAAATCGATTATTTATATCCGCACCCGGGCCCGCGAAAAGTCTGACGAACTGACGGGGCTGGAAGAAAAACGCAGTGAATTGCTCGAAACCGTGAATACCCTCTCGGAACAAATCAGCAATTTACACGAGAGCTTGCGCCTCTCGCGTTCTCAGTGTGAAACGTATGTTACCGAACAATTGCATGCGGGTGTCAAACTCTTTTTTGCTGAAATTCCGTTTATTGTCAAAGAAGATATGGGGCCTTCGCGACTGCGCTTGCGGGATACGTCCAACGGGCTGGATGTTGTTTGGGCCCCTTATACTGCGCGTTAGGCAAAGATGACCAATCCTGTTCGCTTGCGTTTTTCGGATGATAAAAGCCTGCTCTTTGTGGTGATTCGTCCCCAGGATGTGAAAGGGGGTAGGCTGGAAGCAGAAGAGCTCTTAGAGGCCTTGCTCGAAGTGGGGTATTCTTCGTTTCAGTTTGAATTGGATCAACACACCTTTGACGATTTGGTCCAATTGCATTGGGATCAACTCAACCGTGAAATTGTCAAATGTTTGGCCCGTCGGATTGAATTTGAACTGCAGGTCCAGATTTCTGAGGACCAGATGCAGGCTTGGGCCACTGTTAAACCGGCGTTTGCTGGAGAGGAAATCGCCCTGGAGCGGCTCCTCGAAAAATTGGCTTATGCCGGAGTCAAACAGGGCTATGTCTATGAGGCCCTCAGAGAAATCATGACCCATTCTCAAGCCGAAGAATTATTGGTGGCAAGAGGCGCTTGGCCTGTGCATGGCGAACATGCTTGGTTGGAACCCCTTTTTCAGCGGACCTGGGCCGAGATTCCGAGTGCCTTGGTGGTGCCCTTGGAGCCAGGGGTGCCGTTGGTGAAATTACACCCTGCCACACCGGGCGAGGCGGGCATGACGGTCACGGGCCAAATTTTGCCTGCCCAGCCCGGAAAAAATTTGCAATTGGTGCCCTCTCTGGGCAGTGATTTTTCGCCTGTGGATCCCCAAATGTTGGTTTCAACCCAGATGGGCTGTCCGGTTGTGCGCTTTAATTCGGTGCGGCTGGATCCGATTCTCACCGTTGAAAATGTCGATGAACAGAGTGGAGATCTGAACTATTCAGGCAGTATCCTCATTTTGGGCTCTGTTCAGTCCGGGTATCGGGTGCAGGCCAAAGGTCATCTTGAAATTCTGGGCGATGTGGGGGGGGCTCGGCTGGAAGCGGGGGGCGATATTTTAATTCATGGAGAGGTCATTGGCCAGGGCCAGTGCCTGATTCGAGCGGCTGGGCAGATAGCTGTTACCCGTTTAAGTCAGGTCTTGATGGAGGGTGCTCGGGATATTCGTGTCCGCGAAGCGGTGTCTCAAAGCCATTTGCGTGCGGGTCGCAGTATTTTGATTGGCGAAACCCCTGAAACGGGGCTTTTATTGGGGGGCAGAGCGGTGGCACTCAAACAGGTGTGTGTTGGCCAAATTGGCAATGAACGCAAGTCTTTGAGCCATGTTCATTTGGGTCAGGATGATTATTTCCTCGATCAATTTGAGGCCAAAAACCATGCTTTGGCAGAGGTGCGTCAAGAGCTCGACAATACCCTCAAAAAACTGATTCAGGTGCGCTCCCAAACGGTGCCCTTGGTCAACCCTGAATTGTTGCAGCGCAAACTGCACCATCTTGAGCAGCAGGTCGAGCAACTTAGGGATGAACTCTCGTTTTTAGAGCAAACCCTCTTTGCCTGGCCCTGGGGTGAAAATCTGCGCTTGGGCAAGTCGCTTTGGCCTGAATTGACCATCTCAATTGGGCCTTACCAAGCGACGTTCTCAGCGCCTCTGCAAGGCCCTCTCTCATTTTTTCTGGCAGATGATGGCAAACAGAAAGAGATCAGGGCTGTACCTGATTCTGTCGCGTTGGTTGCTCCCGATGAAGCAATACCTCCCGAACCCCATAGAGCAGAATCCCTCCACATACCGCCACATTAAGCGATTCTTTGATGCCGTACATCGGTATCTGAACCAATTGATCTACCTGTTCCATGATCTCTGGCTCGACTCCCCAGACTTCATTGCCGAGGATAAAAGCCACTGCTGGGGCATAGTCAATGCGCAAATAATGTTGGCTCTGCGCGGCTGATTCCACGCCGACAATTTGCACCCTCTGACTTTTGAGGGTTGTTAAGACTGTTTCGAGCTCCCAATGATGCTCCCATTCAACGTGTTCTTCGGCCCCCAGCGCTGTTTTGTGAATTTCTTTGCGCGGGGGGCAACCTGTGAATCCGGTGAGAAAAATCTTTTTGACACCCGCCCCGTCAGCGGTGCGAAATAAACTCCCGACATTGTGTAAAGAGCGGATATTGTGCAGAATTAAAGTGATCTCAGTCATGCTCGTCCTCCAGATACAGTGTACACACCTTGAGATGTATCGTATAATGACTGGGTTCCACCTCTGAGCAGGTGCGAAAGCCACGCTGATGACGCCCTTTTATCTCATTCAGACGTGTAAAAAAAACAAAAATGCAAGCTAAACTTCCAGAGGTAGTTTTTTCAAATGGTCAAGATTCGACTGAAACGTTTTGGTACTAAAAAAAGACCCGTATACCGCATTGTGGTGATTGATTCCCGCAACCGCCGTGATGGGCGTCCGATTGAAGAGATCGGTTTTTATGATCCCCGTCATGAGCCTTCTTTGATTCGCTTTGAACAGGAATCTCTCAAAAAATGGCTGGAGTGCGGCGCACAACCCACTGATGTGGTTCAACGCCTGATCAAACAAGCCCAGTCCGCTTAAGGAGTGTCTCCATGCCCGTTACCGATGCCGTAGAATTGATTGTCAAAATGTTGGTCAAGAACCCCGAAGAGGTTTCGATTCAAACCAGCACTTTTGAGCCCGAAGACGAAGAGGACTTGGCACAGCTGGATATCAGCCTGCAGGTTCATCCCGATGACCGTGGTCGCGTGATTGGCCGCCGTGGCAAAACCATCAACGCCCTGCGCACAGTGGTCAAAGCTGCAGCCATCAAGTCTCAACAGCGGATCAATATCGAGGTTCTCGACAACTGAGCCATCAGGTCTCTGTCCCGGCCTCTCCTTGACTTTCGGGGATTTGAACAGATTAAAAAACAGCACTGCTTTTGGGCAGTGCTGTTTTTTCTGGCTTGGGTGAGGCGGCCGTTTAAACCAAACAGCCTTCCCTCGGTTTTAATCCTCTTCGCTGGCTGGGTTGTTGAGGTGGTAATTCTGAAACATATAGCCGGTTCCGCGGGCCGTGAGAATCAGTTCAGGATCACTCACGTCTTTTTCGAGTTTGCTGCGCAAGCGGCTGACATGTACATCGACCACGCGGGTGTCTGAATACTGATTCAGGCGGTAGCCCCAAACCTGCTGCAAAATATCATTGCGGGAAAAAGGTTTGCCGGGATTGAGCGCCAGCAATTCCAGTAAGCTGAATTCCATTTCGGTCAATTTGACCCGTTGGTTGGCTTTTAAGACGTGGCGGCGACTGAGATCAATGCTGATATCATCGACCTCGATTAGAGCTGGTTTGACAGGCTGAACATAGGTCCGGCGCAAAACGGCTTTAATGCGGGCTTCAAGCTCGCGGGGGCTGAAGGGTTTGATAATATAGTCATCGGCACCCATTTCCAAGGCATTGATGCGATCGGCGATATCACCTTTGGCCGTGAGCATAATAATCGGGGTGGTATCGCGTTTGCGGATTTGTTTGCAGACCTGTAGCCCGTCCATATGGGGCATCATAATATCCAAGACCACCAGATCGGGATGAGCTTCATAATACCGTTCTAAGGCTTCTTCTCCGTTTCCTGCTGTGACGACTTCAAAACCAGCCATTTTAAGTCGGGCTTCGACAATTTGACGAATGCTGGCTTCATCGTCGGCAACCAGAACCTTGCCTTTAAACATGCCTCATTTTTATCCCCCCGGATTTTCGGTTTTCAGTCTGTGCAAATGGCTGTGTAGATCTTTTTCGAGTAAATGGGCCGCCTGAAAGAGCAATTCGGCGCGCAGCTGCGTTTCTTGATCTGCTGACAGGGCTGGAAAATATAAGAGACCTGTTTCGAGTGAGAGGTACGAGGGCAAAATCGGTTGGCCTGTGCTTTTCACTTCATCAGCCAGGTATTTTAAACTGCGTTTGGTGCTGACGGTGCGTTGCCACAACAACGTATCTTTATTCCAGATTTCGAGCCGCACCTGAAGACTTAAAATTTCCTGTTGTTCATCGAGATGCAGTTGGGCCCAATAGCCATGTTCAGCGGGTTTGCGTTGATAATTTAACAGCCGTAGAACATAATAGCTGTCTGTTGGCAAAGGGGTTTTTAAGAGCGAATGCTGGCCCATCAAGACCTGAAATTCTTGGTAAATCGCCGCTGAAATTTGCGGGGGCGCGTAAATGCGGTTGACGTGGTTGGCTTGGGAGTAAGCTGAAAGTGGCCAGAGCAGCTGAAAACACAGCAGGGCCTTTACAGAAAGCAATATTTTGTTGCAATTAGCAATATTTACCATGACTTGTATTATAACGGCTCTGAAAACCCACGTCCACACCCAAAAGGGACAAGTGGCGCAATTATTGAATGATAAACTCGGTTAAAAACACATCTTGGATATGGGTCTCTTTGCTGAGGTATTGATTCAGGCGGGTGGTGAGTTCCGCTTTTAACTCTGTTTTGCCTTGGGGGCTGCCCAGAGCCTGGGCCGATTTTGCACTCAGGGTGGTGACCACGATATCCTGAAAGATCGGGCGTTTATCTTTCATCTGATTTTTGAGTTCACTCAGCCAGGCCTCTTTGCGTTGGGCATTGCCTGTCAGGAAGGCCTGATCGGAGGTGGTAAAGGCCAAAGTCAGGGAGGTTCTCAAAAATCGCCGTTGGTTGATATCCCCCAGATTGACCGTAAATTGGCCCAATTCAATCATGGGGCCCGCCGCAAATTCAGCACTGCTTTCGCTGCTATTGCTGCTTTTTAATCCCCCTGGATTGAGGGTCATCCAGACCAAGGCACCTGTTGAAAGCCCTGCAATCAAAAGGGCGGTTGTCAAAGCAATGATCAAAAGCAGATTTTGCCTGGGCTGTTTGGCTGCAATCGGCGGTGTGGCCTCTTCAGGGTTTTCCTGGCCCTTTCGTCGTGGAGTGGGACGACCACTCAATCGTGCTGCCATTCCTCAATTCCTCCTGGTCGAAAGTTTGGATTCAAGTTCCTGATTGAGACTGTCAGGTGCTTGGGTAGTATACCCCTGATTCTGGGGTTCTTGAAGATCTGCGCGCGGACTCAAAAGCACAATATCTACGCGGCGGTTTTTGCGCCGGCCACTTTCATCACTGTTGGAGGCAATGGGATGGTATTCCCCATACCCTGCCATCGAGAGACGTTGGGGCTGTATTTTGCTATGTTGTAGCAAGAACTGCAAGACTTGCGTTGCTCTGGCTGCAGACAGGGCCCAATTTGAACCAAAACTCCCTTTGACGGGAATATTGTCGGTATGGCCCTCGACCCGCAGCGAAAGAGGCATTTTTTCAAGTGCTGCGACGAGCTTTTTTAAGGGTGGTAAGGCATTTGGTTTGAGTTGGGCACTGCCACTGTCGAAGAACAGACTTTCTTGTAATTGCAAGACCAGTCCCCGCTCTTCTTGGCGTAAACTCATCATCTTGGCCAATTCGGGTGCTTGTTTGAGCAGGTTTTGCATTTGCTCGGTGGTTTTGTCTGGGCTGCTCTTGACTGGATTCATGGGCGGGTATTGCACCACAGGCGGCACAATACTGACCTGACTGGGGGTGCCCGGTCGGCTTTCGAGCAGTCCGTCTCCCTGTTGGGGAATCACCCCAAAGGCCTTCTCGACAGACTCGGTCATTTGCTGGTATTTTTGTTGATCGACGGAAGAGACCGCGAAGAGCACCACAAACAGGGCAAAGAGCAGGGTCATGAAATCAGCAAATGAGACCATCCAGCGCTCATGATTGACATGGGAGACGGCAACTTTGCGACGTCGACTCACGCATTGCCCTTTCGGCTTTCCCGATTGGCTTCATAGGTTTTGCGTTCGGTGGCAGACAAAAAGGCCTTGAGACGCTCTTCAATGATGCGGGGATTATCTCCGGCCTGAATTGACAAGATGCCCTCCAGAATCAGTTCGCGCACCAATAGCTCGGATTGACTGTTGATGCGGAGTTTTGCCGCCATGGGAAAGAGCAGAATATTGGCGAGTACCAGACCATAAATCGTGGCCACAAACGCCACCGCAATGCCCGGCCCGACTTTTTCAATGCCTTCATGCAGATGTTCCATGACCGAAATCAGACCCAAAACAGCCCCAATGATCCCAATCGTGGGGGCGTATCCACCGCCCGACTCATACATTTTGACCACCCGCTCGTGGCGAACTTCTTGCTGTTCCAATTGAATGGTCAGAATTGATTTCACGATCTCGGGATCGGTCCCATCGGCCACCAATTGCAAGCCCTGTTTGAGAAATTCATCTTCGACATTGGGCACTTCCCGCTCCAATGAGAGCAGGCCTTCACGGCGGGCTTTTTCGGCAAAACGCACCAATTGGGGGATGATCTCTTCAGCACGGGTTTCACTTTTGACAAATGTTTTGCGCAAATGATTGGGAAAGGCCAAAATATCCAGGCTGCGTGAGCTGTAGATCATGGCCCCAATTGTACCCCCGGCAACGATCACAAAGGCCGTGTGCTGCAAGAGAAAAAGCGGGCTGCCGCCTTCTAAGACGCGGCCCCCAATAATCCCAATCAGGGCAATTAATAGTCCAATGGGTGCGGTTAAATCCATGTTTTACAAAATCCCAACATATTGTATCACAGACCTGCTTCGGCTTCGATTTCCAGGGGCCTTACCACGGGTTCCAAGGTTTGGCGACGAAACAGGATAAAGCTGTCTATCACGGTTTCAATCGACTCCTTGACCATTAACTTTTCACCATTAGACAGAGTTAAAAGCGTGTCTGGCGTGGCCTCTAGAAATTTAATCAGATCTGCGTTGACCACAATGGCTTGGCCATTGAGGCGGGTCAGTTTAATCATTTAGCTTACCTTCTCAAGGATAGCACTTCCTGAAGCATTTCATCGGCGGTGGTGATCGTGCGGGAATTTGCCTGGAAAGCGCGTTGGGTCACAATCATATCTGTGAATTGTTCGGCCAGGTCCACGTTTGAACCCTCTAAGGTTCCTCCCACGATGGTTCCGTTTCCTGCTGTTTGGGCTGCTCCAATCCGGGCATTGCCGGAGTTGGGGGTCTCCTGATAGACGTTGCCTCCCTGGCTGGAACTTTGATGGCCGCGAATCAAACCGCCTTCGTTGACAAAACTGGCAATCGCCAATTTGCCCAAGGCCAATAATTGACCGTTGGAAAACAAGCCGCGGATGGTGCCATCGGGTGCGATGGTAAACGAATTGAGATCCCCAGCTGAATAGCCATCCTGGGTTGCCACTGTCAAGGTGCGGGGGGCGCTGAACTGGGTCAGGCCATTGGTATCCCCGACGGTACCCACATCCACCGTCATGGGCTGGGGTTGGGCCACATTGGGGCTCAGATTGGTATTAAAGGAGAAAATCGAGGTTGAGGTAATCGCGTCGCTGTTTAAAAAGTTCAGGGTAAAGCGGCCCGAAAAATTGCTCAGAATGCCTTTGTCGTTAAAACGCACCGAGCGCAGCGGCACATTGCTACCAGCGGCATTGCCATCACTGCTCAAGACGGCCACATTGGGTTCGCCAGAGCTGGCTGCCCAATTCCAAATCCCCGCATCACGGGTGCCTTGAACAATGCCAGCCGCATCGGTGACCACGTCATAATCTGAGACAAAATCCAGGCCAACGGTATGTTTTGCACCCAAGGCATCAAAGACATCGGTGCTGGTTCCGGCAATGACAGACGCTGTCTTGGCCCGATTGAGACCTGTAAACAGGCCCGAAACATTGGCTCCCCCGCCGGGTGTAGCGGCAGTGGGGATGGCTCCTGCCGCGACCGTTTGACCACTGAGAATAATATCTCGGGCCGTGGCGCGCATCGAAATGCGTCCATTGCCGTCTGAAAAGGCGGTCACGCCGGTGATATCTGTTTTGGCGTTGATCAACGAGATAATCGCTTGGGCGTTTTGCTCAGAGGTGCTGGTGGCCGGTGTGGCCGCCAAAGAACCAATATCCACGCCATTAACCAGTATGTCTCCACTGACCAAGCTGATTGAGGCCGCTGTGACTTGACCGGTGGTATTGCTGGAAGTGGTTTCAATGGTGGTGGTGCCGGCTGTAAACAGTTGGGTGCCGTTCAGGCTGATGCCTGCCAGACCTGTGCCTGCAACCACAATTTGTTTGTCGGGGCCCGGTTGGAGTTGGGTCAAAACAATTTGATCTTGGCCAGCTCCCGTGCTGGCTGCTTGTTTGACTGTGGCGACCACATTGGTTTTGTCTTTGTGGAAATTGATCAAGTCGGCTATTTTTTGCATTACCGTGGTGGTGGTATCACCGGGATTGACAAGGGGAATCCCACCCACAATCGAGACATTGTTGATGGTCAACTCACCCGCATCCAGGGTATTGGGATTGGCTGCTCCGAGCTGCAACTGGCCGCCCGCGCCGCCAAAGCCTGTCACAGCCACACCGGATGTGATGCGACCTTGCTGAGCGTGAGCGTAGGCCTCGCTGGAAGTCAGCACCGAAGGGCGGTAAATATTGCCAGCCACATTGACTTTGGTGGTGGATTTGGGAGGGAAGGTGCGATTGGCTTCAATCACAATATCTGAGATGGGGCCATTTTCGCGAATGATTCCCTGTTTGTCAGCAGAATAACCTTGTACCAGCAGGCCCGTGGCATTGACCAAGCGGCGATCTGCGTCCAGGCCGAGATTGCCATCGCGACTGTAAAGTTTTGCTCCCTGTGAATCGCGCATGACCAAAAATCCCTTGCCCTGAATGGCCACATCGGTATTTTTGCCAGTTGTGAGCAGAGCGCCTTGGGAGTGAATGGTATCGATGGAAGTCACATGGGTTCCCAGACCAATTTGCATGGGGTTGGTGCCGCCACGGTTGCCGGTCGGCTCGCCCGCGCCTCTCAGGGTTTGGGCAAAGAGCTCTTCGAAGGTGGCGCGATTGGCTTTAAAAGCGGTGGTGTTGACATTGGCTATATTATTGCCAATCACTTCCATGCGGGTTTGATTGGCCTGCAGGCCGGTTACTGCCGTACTAAATGCGCGATACATGATATCTGCCTCCCTGAGTGGTCATTGCTTAAAATAAACTGTTTCATGGTTTAAAATCTCTATTTCTTTTCGCTCACACGGGTGATATTTTTCATGGGGATGACTTTGTCATCGACCACCACAAAGGCTTCACCACTGATCATGCGGGTTTCAGTGACAACGCCTTGCAAACTTTCGGCATTTTCACCGTCTTCAGAGGTATACAGGGCCTCCACTTCTTTTCCCAAGAGCGAGCTGCCCTGGGTCAACTGCTGAAAACCCACCAAATTCTCAAGCGCCAGCGCCAAATTGGTGGTTTGCTCCAACGAGCTGAATTGGGCCATTTGGGCGATAAACTCGCGATCATCTTGCACATTCAGGGGATCCTGATTGCGCAATTGCACCATCAGCAAATTGAGAAAGTCATTTTTCCCCATCTGTTGGCTGGGTAGGGCATCGGCCGCTTTCTGCGGGGTGTTAAAGATCAGGGGATCGAGGATGGGCATTTAAAACTCCTTTAAGCCAAATAATTGACGCGGTTGGCGTCTGGTTGGGGATGTTGAAGATCACTCAAATTCAGTTCAAATTCGGCATCGTCCCAGTCACTTTGCCCTGTTTTCGCTGATTGCTGGGTGGGGTGTTGTGAGGGGCGTTCCTGGGAGAAATCCTGACCACTTTGCTCAGGATTGACCTCTATTTGGCATTGCTGCAAATTTAAACCCTGCTGCGACAGGGCCTGCTTGAGCTGGCCGATTTGGCTTTCCAAAAGCTCTTTGGCCAAAACCGTGTCTGTGAAAATATGCAAATGTAATTCCTGTTCCTTTTGCACAATTTGCAGCGAAACCCGGCCCAACTCTGCGGGCTGTAAATTCAAACGCATTTGGTTTTGACCCGTTTGACGCAACAGGCGGATGCGTTCACCCAATGGGGCAAAACGCAGATTTTCTGCTTCTGTGGTGGGCTTCGGTGATGTTTCTGCCGGGGCTGTTAGCTCTTTGGAGACCTGGGTACTTTCGGCGGGGGCAGACATTTGCAAGAGCGGCATTTGCACTGCTGCTGATTCTGTTGTGGGGGTTGCAGGCACATGACTGGGTTGAAGGTTTTCCAAGCCCGAATGGGGGAGTGGGGACTGTAATGGATCTTGGTCTGTCAATGCATTCAAATCCGGAGAGAGGTCTGTTTCTCTGACAAGCTGAGGCGTTGGCATGGGTGAAATGGCGGAATGTGTTTCTTTGGTCTGGGCCAAAGCGATGGGGGCCTGTTTGGGACGGGGCGGGCCCCAAAATACCTGTGTTTTGGGCTCATTTTCTGTTTCAGCCTCTGTTTCAGCTTCGGTTTCAGAAGGGGATTCTGATTGGCTTTGTTCTGCCTGAATTGGCTTATTTGGCTCCAGAACAGGTAAGGGTGATTCGGTTGAAACCGCTCCTTGTGGGGCTGTCTGCGTCTGGACTGCTGGGGGGGCGCCTGGCCCGGTTGGCGCACTTGACTGCTCACTTGACTGCTCATTTGGCTGTTCACTTGACTGCTCTGGGGCCGTCTGTGTGGTTTCGCTGCTGGCGGGGAAGGGGGGCTGTTCCGCGACCTGTAAGGGAGCGGGGCTGTCTGCCGCTTGTGCTGCCTGGGGTGTGTTTGTCGTTTCGGCTGGTTTGGGAAACGCTTCTGCGGAACTGGGCACAGGTATTTGGCCATCTGGCAGAGCTGGGGTTTCTGCGGCATCACTTGGGCTCTCTGTAATGGGGGCCATTTGACTGTCTGCTACTGCTTCGCTTGTGGGCCCCACAGGGTCGGTTACAGGGCCTAAATTGAGCAAAAGGCTTTGGATCGAGGCTTGAATAAAGAGGGCCGCTGGGGGGGCTTCAGCATTGGTCGGCAGTGGCTCTGGCACTGAGGGAGTTGGACTTTCGGCGGGTGTTTCTAAATGCTGCTTTTGGGTTTCGTCAAAGACCATGGCAAAACTTTCGGAGCCCTCTGCTGGGACCACCGATTGGGCCGGTTGGTTTGGTTTTGAAGGCCCCACTTCGGCGGTTTGTGAAAGGGGGCTAAAAAGCGTTTGCATGATTTACCTCTTTTCAGCCTATCGGGTTCTTCAGGAGATAACTTAAATTTTGTTTTTCAGATTCTGCTATACAGCGTCAAGCCAAGACTCTAAAATACATGCAGTCTGTGCCAAAGGATAATAATTATGGAATTGCCCACACTGCCTGGAACTGAAAAAGATCGTCAGGAATATGGGCGACTCTGGCTTTTGGAGCATGCACTCGGTCAGAAAATTAAAACCTGGTCCACAGAGCAGCGCAAGCAGATAGATACACGTATTTTGCAGCAGATCAAACGCTCTCCTGGGCGCGTTCTGCCGGTTGAACGCCGGAAACATCTCTCCTTGGCAGAGTATAAGCGGGTCTATTTGGGCAAAGGCATTCCGGTTGTCTTGCAAGGGGCAGCCAAAGATTGGCCTGCGGTGGGAAAATGGAGCCCTGAATTTTTAGCTGAACAATATGGGCAAGATCAAATTATGTTGATTGACGCCTCGCCCGCCAATTTACAGGAGATCAGTCGCAAGCCCGAAGTGACCACTTTGGCTGATGTCATTGCCCACATGGACAGCGATGCGCTCAAAAAATACAGCCGCTTCAATCGGATTTTGCATACCCATCCCGAACTGCAATCGGATTTGGATCTGAATTGGCTTTTGAGCCACCGCAATACTTTTTGTTCTGGCCGCACGTTTCAGGTGTTTATTGGTGGCAAGGGCAGCAAAACCCATTTGCACAGCGCGAGCGAACACAATCTTTTTGTGCAAGTTTATGGCGAAAAACACTGGATTCTCTACCCTCCCGGATATGATTGTGTGCTGACGCCACCGGTCACAGGTACGCCCTATTTTCACAGTGAGTTTAATCCCGAGGCCCCTGATTTTGAGACTTATCCCGCGATGCAATACCTCGACCGCTATGAGTGTATTCTCCAGCCGGGGGATATTTTGTTTAATCCCCCTTCGTGGTGGCACCATGTCTCGAATCTGACCCATTCGATCGGAATCGGCTTTCGTTGGTTTTCGGCAGATGCTTTTAAGTTGGATGCAACCCAGGCACTTTTGACGCTTTTCGCCACCAATCCCCCAATTTGGACAGCTACCCGCTTTCGTACAGATTTTGCGCGTATTTTTACCCACCGTTTTAAAGATTGATTTTTATCAGGGGTTTGTGATTTTTAGATTTTGGGAATAGAATTTAATATCATTTAATTGACATTTTTTGAGATTTTGATTTTTTCTGAAATTTGAGTTTTGACGATCGGCAAAATCAGTGTTTTTCAGGTATAAGGGGTATTTTAATGTTACGTGAATGGAAGCTGAAGCTCAGAACCCAGCAACGCGGGTTCACCTTGATAGAGTTGATGGTTGTGATTGTGATTATTGGTATTTTGGTGGCCATTGCGCTGCCCCAGTTTAATGCGGCCCAGTCCAGGGCCAAAGATGCCAGTACCAAAGCCAATATGTCGGCATTTAGAACCATGGTTGAAATTTACAGTGCGCTGTATGGGGGGATTTATCCCGCTGATGTTACGGCTTTGAGTGCTGAGCCAGAAATGCGGAACAGCCAATTGTTCAAAGAATTGCAGAATCCCTATACTGGCCTGCAGGGCAAGGGCAATGCCTTTGATGACGAATCTCAGCCCAAAACCAAAGGGCTTTTAACTTATGAACAATTTGCCTTGGGCGCCTATGCCATTTACGGCTATGATCAAAGTGCTTCGCGCATCAGTGTCAAAGGCATTCCCCTCATTATGACAAACAACTAAAAGCGCCCCAGAATTCCGGAGCGCTTTTGTTTTGCTGCAGATCTAACCCAGGATAATCTTGGCGATGGTCTGCAATTGCATATTGGAAGTGCCTTCGTAGATCTTGCCAATTTTGCAATCGCGGAAGTATTTTTCAGCAGGGTATTCTTTGGTATAGCCATAGCCGCCGTGCAGTTCCACCACTTGAGATGCCACTTTTTCAGCCACTTGAGAAGAGAAGAGTTTGGCCATGGCCGCCTCTTTCAAAAAGGGCAATCCTGCATCTTTTAAGCGGGCGGCATTGTAAACCAGCAGACGGGCCGCTTCGATCTGGGTGGCCAGTTCAGCGATCTGAAACTGCACACCCTGGAATGAGGCAATCGATTTGCCAAATTGCTCCCGCTCTTTGATGTATTGCAGGCCACAATTTAAAGCGCCTTGGGCCAGGCCAATCATTTGTGCACCGATGCCAATTCGGCCTTCGTTGAGGGTTTCAATTGCCACTTTATAGCCTTTGCCAACTTCACCGAGCACGTTGGCTTTGGGCACACGGCAATTATTGAGCTGCAATTCGCAAGTGCTGCTGGCGCGAATGCCGAGTTTGTCTTCTTTTTTGCCGATGGTAAAACCCTCAAAGCCGCGCTCGACAATAAAAGCAGTGATGCCTTTATAGCCCAGGCCCTTGTCGGTGGTGGCAAAAATAATAAACAAATTGGCCTCTCCGGCATTGGTGATCCAGAGTTTATTGCCATTGAGCACAAAGTGATCGCCTTGGTCTTGGGCCTGGGTTTGCAGCGCAAAGGCATCAGAGCCAGAGCCTGCTTCGGAAAGGGCATACGCCCCAATCCACTCACTGGCCATTTTGGGCAAATAGCGCGCTTTTTGATCGTCGTTGCCCCAGCGGATCAGGGCGTTGTTGACCAAGGTATTTTGCACATCGACCAAGACCCCCGCGGAGGCATCCACTTCGGACAGGGCTTCTACGGCCAGAATCGACATAAAGAAATTGGCACCCACGCCGCCATGGGCTTCGGGGATTTCGATGCCCATGATATCCAGGTCAAAGAAGGCTTTGATCAGGCCTTTGTCAAATTGGGCATCGTGGTCCATTTGCGAACGCAGGGGTTTAATTTTTTCTTGGGCAAATTCGCTGACCATCTGTTTAAACAGGGTTTCGTCTTCGGAAAGGGTGGTGAGTGGGGTTGTCATAGGGCCTCCGGGTAATAATTTTGGCTGGTTATTGGGAAGTTTACTTTTACAGTATATAACAGGTTGTAAGGGATCGGTCCTTCGACTCCGCTCAGGAACCGATCGGGTGTGCAGATGCTCGAATAGAGGGCTATTGAGCGGAGTCGAAGTGGATGCCTGAGCGGAGTCGAAGGAGGTGGTATAATGGGTGGAAATCATTTTGAGGTTTTTCCATGCGCAAGCTGCCCCTCGCCCTGTTCTTGCTTTTGAGTGCCTGTCAATCTGCTGTTTTGCCTGCGCGTGCGCCCCAAAGTGCCAACGCTCCCCTTTTGGCCCAAAAGGCACCCGTCAATGCCACCCAAATGCAGCGCTATTATCCACTGGAGATGGGCCGCTCCTGGACCTATTTGCTGGAACAGAGTCAGAATGACCAGCCCAATACCAAATTTAAGACCATGGTCATGCGTGTGGAGTCCAATGGCACCGAAGGCGAGGCCCAAACTGCGGTTTTGCGCCGCTCGTATCCCGATTCGGATATCAAACCCACCCCCACCTTGGCCAAACGCTTTGCTGATCGGGTCGAACTCTCACGCTACCACGAACAGGTGCTGCGTGAGAGCTTTGCGCTGCAAGAGCCTGTCCTGCGGGGCAAAAATTTTATCATTGCCCTGCAATTGCCCTTTGAAAGTGGCAAAGCCTGGGAAGGCCGTCTCTTTCAAGGTGGTTCTGAAACCATCCGTGTGGTGGGTTTTGAAACTGTAACGGTGCCCGCTGGCACCTTTCAGGCCCTAAAAATGGAACACCACCTGCGCTATGACAATGGCAAAGAGGACTTTCTCAACTATTGGTATGCCCCCGATGTGGGTATGGTGAAGCTCTACGAAGAATTGACATTTTATTACGGACAATGGCTCAAATTTAGATCAACTGGGGTCTTAAAACAGTTTACAGGCCCTGTTACAGCTCCTGCGCGCTGATACTGATTCCCCCAGCCCCTGTCTTTTGCTAGGATACTTTTATGCAAACAACCTTGGACTCTCGTTTTGACCGCAAAGTGGCCCTGCCTGGTATTCTGGGCGTCAGTTTGCTGGCCATTTTATTTTTGTTTTGGCTGATTTATTTCCGCCAGAATACCCCCAGCCAGAGTGGCTGGGTGAGTGCTTTGCCCGCGCTGAATGCCTTTTTAAATGGCAGCAGCGCAACCTTGATCTTGTTGGGGTTGGTAGCGATCAAACGCAAACAACCGCTGGTGCATATGCGCTTGATGCTGGGGGCCTTTGCCTCTTCAAGCCTCTTTCTGATCAGTTATATCGTCTACCACAGCCTGCACGGCGATACCAAATTTCTGGCCCTGGGCCTGATTCGCCCGGTGTATTTCTTTACCTTGATTAGCCATATTGGCCTCTCCATCGTGGCCCTGCCGCTGGTGCTGCTGACCTTTTATTTCGCCCTGACCCGCAAAAGCGAAATTCACCGCAAAATTGCCAAGTGGACCTATCCAATTTGGCTCTATGTCTCGGTCACAGGTGTTTTGATCTTTGCCCTGCTCAAGCTGTTTAATCCGGCTTAAAGGCGGGTAATGGCAGGGTGCGGCCGTGATTTTTCTCAGCGTTGTGGTCTGCATGTCACCGGGGCGCGAGGGCCCCTTGGCCCACTGTCTGCGCCAATTGCAGGCCCAAAGCCATGTGCTGTTTGAGGTGCTGGTGGTCGACGATGGCTCCGAAAATGGTCGGGCCTGCGCAGCGGAATTTGTGCCTGCGCTCCCATTGCGCTATTTTTGGCGCGAAAACGATCGCTGTGTGAGCCGTTCGCGCAATCTCGGAGCCGCCAACGCGCAGGGCGAGATTCTGGTCTTTCTCGATGCCGATGTCTTGCTCAATCCCGAAGGCCTGTCGGCCTATGCCGCCTATTTGGGCTTTCGCCAACAAGACCTGCTCTACGGCTATGTCGGCTACGACAAAACCCGTTTGGCCCCTTCGCTCTGGGCTCCTGAGACCCCTGTCAATTGGTGGGACACCCGCTACCTCTGGCAAGAGGGCCGTTTGTTACCCGACCCCAAGCTCTTTCACTCGGCTTATGAATTTGCCTGGGCCGGGAATTTTGCGATTTACCGCGAAACCTATCGCCGTTTGGGCGGCTTCGACGAAGATTTTCTGGGCTGGGGGGGCGAGGACTTGGACTTTGCCGAGCGGGCGGTGCAGGCTGGGCGCGAGGTGCATTTTTTGGTCGATGCCTGGGCTGAGCATCAGCACCATGCCCAGAACGAGCCCTTTCACACCTTGCCTGAGAGCGAGCGGGGCAAGGTCTATGTATTTCGGCCCCACCCGACCATGCCTTATGCCGTGCGCTGCCAAGCTTCACCCCAGGCTTTGGTGACCTTGAATGGGGCAATTGGGGGGCATTATTTGCCTGCTTGTGAAAGTCTTTTTTTTAACTTATAATCATCAAAAGTGATGAAAACAAGCAGCGGAGTAATGGATGTGCATGAATGCCAGTCTGAATATCTTGGAAAAGCTCACACCTATTGAAGTTTTACGCAATCAGGCCAAAACGCAGGAAAAATCACTGCAACTCAAAAACAGTCCCCTCACCCTCTGGCCCTTGATTTGCAATACCGACCTGCTCAATCAGAAAGTAGGCTTGAGTGCAACCCAAAATGCCTTTTCTCCCCTGAGCCAGGGCGGCAGCTTGCTAGAGGTCGAGACCAAAGCCGCAGGCCTGAATCAGGTCTACCAGGAATTGCCCTTTGAATGGCAAGAAGGCCATGCTCTATCTGTGGAGCGGATTTACAGCCAAGGGCTGTTCAAATATCTGCGCTTTTCTATCCACACTGTTATCGAGGGCGAGGGCTGTCTGCTCACGGGGCGCATCGACTATGTGCCTGCTGTGCCAGATCTGCTGATAGCCACTGCCCTCAAAGACAATTTACAGAAAATGGCCCTGTTCTGGCAAAACCTGGATCAGGCTTTAACGGCTGGTGCAAAAGGGGTGGAGGTCTTTTTTAATGTCCTCAGCCCCCAGAGTCAAGCGGCCCTGAGCCATTTGAGTGAGCGCTGGCAAGAACTTCAACCCCAATCCCCGATTCCCGCTCAACTGGCCCGCTACGTACTTTTGGCCCCAGAACGTTATGCTGGGCGCTTGCGCCCCTTTGAGTTGGCCAGTCTCTATGGCTTCAATCCCCTCGATACCCTGCGTTTTTGCCTGCGGGTCACCTGGGCGGGAGATTTGCATTTGCGCTGGGACTTGCGCTGTCCTGGTTGCAAGGGCCCCAAGGAAAACAACCTGCACCTACAGGAGGTCTCTCACCAGGCCTATTGCCCCAGTTGTGCGGCGGGCTACCAGGTGGGGTTTGATCAGAACCTGGAGCTGAGCTTTTTCCCAGACACGGCCCTTCGCGCTTTGCAAGAAGACCATTTTTGTGCAGGCAGCCCGGCCAATACACCCCATCTGGCCGGACAGTTCAACCTTTGGCCCGAAGAAAAACGGGACTGGGAACTGCAATTGCCTCTGGGCAATTATGTTTTGCGCTCACTGTCCCTGCAGCAAGAAGGCCTGTTGATGGTCTCCGAACAGGGGGCCGCCTCCGGCCAGCTTTCGCTGGAAAATCTGGCTGACCAGCCCTTGGAATTGGCACCAGGAGCCAGCTTGACCCTTTACAATTCCCGTCCCTATTTTTGCACTTTGCAGATTGAAAAACAGGACTGGGACCCCCAGGTCTGTTCTGGTGCTTTGGTGAGTTCTCTGCCCGAATTTCGTGAACTTTTTGCCAGTGAGGCCCCGGCAGAGGCGCTGCCTGTGTCCCGGCTCAGTTTTTTGGAGCTGCGCTGGGAAGGTGCAAACAGCCCTGCCGAGCGGCAGGAACTGCTCTCACCACTGCTGCAGAGCCGGGCAGGGGTTGTGTTGAACCAAGATCAAGCAGGCGCGAGGGTGGTTTTTCAAGACCCGCTGGACGGTCTGCGGGCGCTCTGGTCTCTGCATGTGAATTTAAATCTGCTCAACAGTGGCCGTCCGCCGGATCAAACGCTGTATTTTCGGGCGGCTTTGGCGGAGGGCCCCTGTGAAACCCAAGCAGACTCTGCCAGCTTAAATTACCAGGGGCTGGCCGTGGAAATGGCTGAATTTCAGCTAGAATTGGCCGCTCAAGCGGAGGTGGTGATCTCAGCTGAAATCTTTGCCGATGCGGATTTACAGTGGTTTCTCTACCGTGTGCGCGCGGGGGTGACAGAACAAAGCATTGCCTTGCCTGACGGACAAAACTGGCCCTTTTATACTTTGCGTTTTGCCGGAGGCCAAGCATGAGTTTATTTAAAATGTCTGCAGGCCATCCTGCAGGGGTGGATTTTGAAGCTCTCAAAGCCGCTGCGGGTTTTCAGCGCAAGGTAACACGTCTCCGCGATTTGCGCCCAGAAGAAGAAAACCTGTTTTTGCCCCCCAGCTTGGAAAACCAAGCGCAGGGTTTGGCTGAAAGTGAAGTTCTGCTGGCTCCTTTGCCGCCATTGCTTGAGAAAACAAAATCCACTGCATCTCCATCTTCCGAGGTCAAACAAGTTGCTCCCGATTCTGCCGTTTTGGCCGAGCAACTGCGTCAGAAAAAAGCCAGTTACCGCTTGGAAAAACTCAAAGATTTTCAATATCTTTTGCAGCAGCTTTTGCAGCGCTTGGGACAGGAACCGGTCTCAGATACTTCTCGCCATTGGGCTGCGGTTAAAACCCAACTGCTTGGGTTGCAGTCCCAACTCAGCTTGCCTTATACGGGTAAAACGGCTCTCTCAGAGCAGGAGGGTATGGCCCTCTTGCGGCCTTTTCTGCAGCGCCAAAGCCAGAAATTGGAGTGCCTGCGGCTGAATAAAATGGACATGATGGCCGCTGTTCTGGCCGCTGAGGCCCGAATTTTGGAGAAATTGCGCGCCCCCAATCCCCTGCCTGCTTTGGAAAAAGCGGCTTTGTTCAGCCTCGCAGAAAGTCTGACCCGTGTTGTCCAGCAGCTCTGGGAAAAGACCGCTCCCCCAGAAGATCCTGCAGATACGCCGGTGTCAGCGCCAAAAAGTGTGGCACAGCAATTGCCGGATTTGCCTGAAGATCTGGAACCAGAGCAATTGGAAAGCCGGATCTTTGCGCTACGCAGCCAATTACAGCGCTGTTCAGATGCCGAAAAGGCCTCCCTGCAGGCCCAATTGCAGAGCCTGTTCAGACAGCAAAATGACCAGGCCCAGGCCTTGCACTTAGATGCCGCTGTTCGCCTGCAGCGCAGCCTGGATCAGATGTGCAAGCGCCTTATAGAGATCCACGCTGATCTGGCCGGGGTGACCCACGAATCCCTGTGTCGCCAATTGCACCGGGATGCCCTGCTCTTGAAAAACCGCTGTCTGAGCGAGTTGAGGCAGAATACAGCCCTCGGTACAGCATGGCCCCCCCTGCGGGCAGGCCTGCTTTTGGTAGAAAAACGCCTGGGCTATTTTCAGGCCCTGCAGGAAGCTCCCGCCTTGAGTTCCCGCGAACAGGCTGATTTTCAACTGCCTGAGAGCTGGCCCGAAAGTGCCGAGAGAGAGAGCTTGGCCCAGCTTTTGCAGAGCCTGCAGAGCCTGAGTCAGTCATTTTTGGCGCTGCGGTCCGCCCTGGCTCTGGCCCAGCGCCGCACCCGTGCCCTGTCCAGACAGGCTGCCCTGGAAAAAATTGAAAATAACTGGGATTCAGCGTTGCTTGAGGTGCAAAGCTGGGAAAAGGCCCTGAACCAGATGGGGCAATTGCTCAAACTGGGGCGCCCGCTGGCATTTCCAGCCTCGGCCACTACCTCGGCCTCAGCACAGTTTTAAGGAGAAAACCCATGCAAATCTCTTCTCAACCCAGCAGCTTTTCACCTTTTTCCACAGCGGCTCCCAATGCCCGGCGCGCCCTGGCTGAGGCCAAGCAGCAAATTTTGAGTGATGGCAATGTCGAACGCAAAGAAATACAGATTTTGGATCGGCTGCAGATTTCGTCTGCCGCCAAAACGGGCAGCACCGATCAGCCCAAAGTGCCCAGCCAGGCCCGCAATCCCGAACTGGAACAGGCCCAGGCCTCTCTGGGCTTTGTGGCCCGTTTGCAGGAGCGTCTCGGCAACGAACAGCCCTTGACCAAAGCCGATCAAGACAGCCTGCGCAGCGAGTTAAACACCCTTCAGAGCAATTTGCGCCAGAGCATTTCGCGCTTTGAATCCGCCCTGAAAGAGCCAAGCCTGTCTCCAAACATGCGCGAAGTGCTGGCCCTGGAGCTGTCGGTGTTCCAGCAGGAGGAGCGGCTCTACACCCGTTTAGATGGCGATTTGAGTCGTTTGGAGACCCGCAGTGCCGCGTCTCAGGCTGCGGCAGCAAAAGAACAAGATCCGCTCTCACCCCAGGTCCGTCAAAGCTTGGAAAGTGAACGCATCTCCCCCGCGCTGCGCGAAAAAATTCAGGGTCTGAGCGCCTTGGGACGGCGCACCCTCAACGAGAACCCGGCGCTGTTGGCGCGCTTTGCCAATGCCAGTCGTCAAATCACGGCGGGTCTGCAAGGGGCTGGGCGCACAGGCAGCGAAAAATTGGGGCAGGAATTGAATCGGGCCTTTGCTAATTTTCTCGAAAGCCAAAATGCGCAAAATTTGGCTGTGGTGGCGGGGGCAACGCCCTCCAATCCTCAAATTGCTGCATTTTTGCTTCAGGAGACAGGCATTGCTGAAATTTCCCGCGTGGCAGATCTGCAGAGGCAGATCCAGCCGTTTAAAGATGCCTCAGGGCTGCTCTTCCTGGGCAAGGTGGAATTGGATTTGGGGCAGGATGCCCAAGGCAAGCCCCTGATTGTGCGTGGCCAGGATCTGAACAAAGACAATTATGTCCAGGTTTTGGCCCAGGCAGCAGCAGAGCTGGGCGTGAATCCCCAGACCTTTGCCAGTTTTCTACGTCAGCAATTGCAGGCCAATCCCGAACAAAGCCGCTTTGTGCTAGACACTCCCGAGAAAAAAGCCGCTTTTGTCACAGCTGCAACCGAAGCTGCTCTCTCTCCAGCTCAGTTGAGTGCAGATTTTATCTCCACAGCCGGGGTGGCTTTTGCCAATCTCAAAGAAGGTCTAGAAACTCCCCAAAAGATCGTCGGGACAGAGTTCTTGGCGGGAGAAGGTTTGGCTCGGGAGGATGCCACACCGCAAAAGATCAACGAAAGCCTCAAAACCCTGGCCGATCCCAATGCCTCCAATTTCGACAAACTCAGCGCGGCAGGTACCTTGGTTCAGGCCTACAAAGGATTTTTGGAGCGCTTTGACGCTGTGGCTGAGCCCGATGTTAAACAAAAACTCCTGCAAGGGTTCTTGGGGCCAGGCAAGTCCGCCGAAGATTTTGTCAAAGGCCTGGATGGGATCGGCGCTCTCTTGGGAACGCCGGGCAATTTACGCGATATCTCGCGCAATTTTCAGACCCTGTTTCAGGGGGCTGACCCGATTGCCTTTGAAATTCCTGCGGGCAGCAATGCCCTGCAACTGCCTGCAGGCAAAGCCAATCTGCTCAGTGCTGGGGACACTGTTCGCATTGGCGAGAAGTCCTTTAAAGTCGCTTCGGTCGACAGCGCCCAAAATACGGTGATTCTGGACCCGCCATCGACTCTGGCCAAAGGAGTATTGCGCTTGGAGCTCTCTTTTAAAGACAAAGCCTTGAAAGGCTTTGAAATTGTCACCAAGACAGCGGATATTCTTGAAGGTGCTCAGAATTTAGCGAAAGCCTCTCCATTGATTGCCAAGGCCGCAGAAAAAGCCGCCAAGTTTGTGCGGGACGAGGCCAAGCTGCTCAAAGGTGCCATTTCGACTCTGGTGAAAGATGCCAAATTGGCCGAGCAGGTGGGAGAATTTGTCAATTCCCTGCAAAAGACCTTTAATGCCCTCTCGCCCGGTGTGGGGGACCAATTTATTGCCGCCCTGAACCAGCGACCAGAACTTTTAAAAAAACTGGTGGGATTTGGCAGCTCGGTAGGCAATGTTATTGGGCTGGACAAACTTAACAAAGGTCTGCAAGAGTTGTTGCCCAAAATTGTGGCCCTAGGCCCTGAGAAAATAGCAGAGGCCGCCCAGGCTGCCAGTGGGCCTTCCCAGGTTGCACTCAAAGCTGAAAGTCGGATTCCTGTACTGGGTTTTTTAGCCAATGCCGGTTTTTTGGCCAAAGATATTGGCACATTGATCTCGGATTTAAATGCGGGAAAAGACGATTTCACCACTTTTAACGATTTGGTCAGCGTGGTCAGTGATGTGGCGGCTTTTTCTCCTGCCACCCAGAGCCTGTCTCTGGTTTTGGACAGCTACAGCATTGGTATTGGTATTGGCACCCTGCTCAACGAAGGCACAGGCTTAAAAGAGGCCATCCAGGAACGGGTCAAAACGGGTCTGGGCACCAACGAGGGGCAATTGGCGGCAGACAATTTTCTCAACAGTTTGAATCAAAATGGGGTGATTGGTCAGGCTGAGTTTTTGCTGCGCACAGGGCAAAGTGGCACGGGACGGGCCATTGTGCAGAGTCAGGGCGAGGCCGGTTTTAAAAACCTGATTGCCCAGGCCCTTGACACAGATCTCAGAACAGGGCGGATCAGCCAGAGTGAAGCCCTGCTCTTGCGGCGCAATGCCTATTTGCCCGGGCCCGATGGCAAAGTGGCTCCCACTCTGGAGCAGAACCAGGCCATTCAGATCCAGATTGAGCAGGATTTGGCTTCTGGCAAAATTACGCGGGCCGAGGCCCTGATCTTGACCCAGGCCCTGGCCCAAGATCCGCCAACCAGCTTGGCGGGCATTCCCCAAACACTGGGCGGTCGGGTACATGTTGGTTTAGAAGATGTTTCATTCCCGCCAGCACCCATTCCCTTGATTCTGGTGGACGAAGAAAAGGCTGGTCCTGCTCCAAAACCGGCAAGAGAGCAAGAGACTCAGCCTGAAATTAGTCTGCCAGCGGGCGATCTTTCGCTTGAAATTGTGCTGCCAGCGGGCCCAGGTCCAGTGATAATCAGCCCAGAAGCTCTGAAGACAGGCAGAATTGAAGTCTCCCAACCACCGTCGCCAACGCCCGAAGAACCTGAAATTTCGCTGCAAATACCCGGCAAAGCTGCCGTATCTGCCCCCTTGTTTGTGGGAAGAGACGGCATTCAAATTCAAGTGGTAACGCCCCGTTTGAATGGTTTTCCGGTTACACGGGCCGAGATCGATGCTGAAATTCAGACCCTGAATACCCAGGCCCTGCAAGAACAGAATCCTGTCCAGCGCACTCTCTTACAGGCCCGGCTGGATCGCATCCGGCTCTTTGTCAATCAGGGGGCGCCGGGCTCCCTGCGACCCCTGTTTTAGCTAAAGCCAGTTTTTGCGCAGAGGCCCCCGCTTCGGGTACAATGAAGATCATTTGAACTACGCCTATGCACCAAACTACAGGAAATTATCATGGAACATCTCAGTGAGCTTGAAATGCGCCGCCACAAGCTGGATCAGCTGCGTGAAGCGGGTATTTCTCCCTACCCTTATCATTTTGACCGCACCCATACCTTTGCCCAAATTCGCGAAGCCTATGCCGAAAAATTGGCCAATGGGGAGAAGTCGGAAGAAGTGGTCACCATTGCCGGACGGATTACCGGCTGGCGGGGCAAAGGCAAGCTGACATTTTTGGACCTGCGCGACGGCGGCGAACGTCTGCAGGGCATGATCATGTTGAACAAAATTGGCGAAGAGGCCTACCAGCAACTGAAAATGCTGGATATTGGCGATATGGTCGGCCTCAAAGGCCTGGTGGCCCGCACAAATACAGGTGAACTGAGTGTGCAGGCCGAAGAACTCACGCTCTTGGCCAAATCCCTGCGCCCCCTGCCCGAAAAATACCACGGTCTGACCGACGTAGACCTGCGCTACCGCCAGCGCTACCTCGATCTGATCGTCAATCCCGAGGTGCGCGAGACCTTTGTGGCCCGCAGCCGGGCCCTCAGTTTGATTCGCCAATTTTTGACCGTGCGCGAATTCCTCGAAGTCGAAACCCCGATGCTGCACCCGATTCCCGGTGGAGCAGCGGCGCGCCCCTTTAAAACCCACCACAACGCCTTGGACATGGAATTGTTCCTGCGAATTGCCCCCGAACTCTATCTCAAGCGCTTGATCGTCGGCGGCTTTGACCGGGTCTTTGAACTCAACCGCAATTTCCGCAACGAGGGCATGTCCACGCGCCACAACCCCGAGTTCACCATGTTGGAGCTGTATCAGGCTTATGCCGATTACCAAGACATGATGAACCTGACCGAAGAGCTGATTTGCCATCTCGTACAAGAGATTCACGGTAGCCTCAAAATTACCTACCAAGAGACCGAAGTGGACTTTGCCCGCCCCTGGGCGCGCATGACCATGGTCGAGGCCATTTGCCAATTTCTCGAATTGACCCCCGCAGATTTTGTCTCGCGCGACACAGCCGCTGCGGCTGCCGCCAAGTACAATATTGCCATTGAACCCAGTTTTGGTCTGGGCAAAATTATTAACGAGATCTTCGAAAGTGTGGATTCCCGCCTGATTCAGCCCACTTTTATTATCGACTACCCCAAGGAGATCTCTCCTTTGGCCAAAGAACACAGGTCCAATCCCGAACTGACTGAGCGTTTTGAGCTCTTTATCACCGGTCGGGAAATGGCCAATGCCTTTTCAGAGCTCAATGATCCGATTGATCAACGTGCCCGCTTTGAAAAGCAGCTCGAAGCCAAAGATTCGGGCGACGAAGAGGCACACGCAATGGACCATGAATACATTCTGGCGCTGGAACATGGCATGCCGCCAACCGGAGGCTTGGGCATTGGTATTGATCGCCTGATCATGCTTTTGACCGATTCTGCTTCGATTCGCGACGTGTTGCTGTTTCCCCATATGCGCCCGCAAGCTTGAGGAGGGGAAAGATGAAAATGACGAAAATGCTGGCGTTCAGTTTGGCCCTGGGGGTGAATTTGGGTCTGCTGGGCACCCAGATGCCTGCCGCAGAGGCCCAAACGACGTTCCGCACCTATTTAGACAAAGCGGTAGGCAATTTTGACCCATTGTATATGTCCACGCCCGAAAGCCAGGAGATCAGCTCCCTGATTCACCAGGGCTTGGTGGCTTATTCACCCACCATTCGTCCTCCCCGTGCCGGGGCGTATAACCAGGTTGTGCCTGCTTTGGCCGAATCCTGGGAAGTGGCCCCCGACAAAAAATCGTATATTTTTAAGCTGCGCCCGGAGGCCCGTTTTCACAATGGTCGCCTGATCACCGCTGCCGATGTCAAATATTCGCTGGAACGGGCCTGCAATCCCAATTTGAACTCTCCCGGTGCCTGGGCCATTAACCGCCTGAATATTCGCGGCCTCAAACGCTACCAAGCCGCCCGCCGGGCCGGGGTGCGTGAGCCCCATTTGCTCGGCGTCGAGGTGATCGATCACCACTTGGTTCAGATTCATCTTGAAAACGCGATCCCGATGGCACTCGATTTGCTCACCCTGCCCTATTTTTCGATTGTGCCCGCCGAAGATGTCGAGCGCTGGTGGAAAGATTTCCGCAAAGCCCCTGTGGGAGCCGGCCCTTACCAATTGCAAGAGGTCGATGCCGATCAGACGATTTCGCTGCAGCGCTTTGATGGCTTTTACGACCCGCAGACCGCTCAGATCAGCGGGTTGCGCTTTCAGATCATGCCCGAGACCAATGATCGCTTCCAGGCCTTTGTCAAAAAGCAGGTTGACCATGCCCCGGTGCCCGGCCAATATTTTGAGCGCGTGCTCGAAGATCCCGTCTGGAACCCCTTGGGCCAAGAAAAAATGGTTAAAGCCAATAGCCAAAGCAATTTGCAGCAATCCAAAGTGCTCAAAATTCCCCGCTGGTCGACCCATTATCTGAACATGGACAACCAGAGCTTCCCCTTTAATGAGCCCAAGGTGCGCAAGGCCTTTAATTTTGCCGTGGATAAACAGGCGATCACTGACCATATTTTGCAGACCTATGCTCGCCCTGTGACGGGTGTTTTCCCGCCTGAATTTCCCGGTGGCCGTCTCAAAGAGCCGCTCTTTCGTCAGGATACCGACAAAGCCAAAAATCTGCTCTTTGAAGCCGGTTGGCGCGACAAAGACGGAGATGGTTTTGTTGAACCCTGGCAAAACCCCCATTTGGAGTTAACGCTCTATTACCAAAACAACGATCAATCGTATGCCATCTGTCGCAAAGTTCAAGAAAATCTGGCTGCTGCGGGTGTGAAAATTAAATTGGTTTCTCAGGCCACTTTGGGTACTGGAGCCTACCGCACGCCGCCGATCTTTTACCACACGATTTGGAGTCCTGATCTGGTCGACCCCAGCCAGCTCTTTTATCCCACCTTTCACTCTTCTCAGGCCGGTTGGCCGGGCTCTAATACGGCCCGTTACAGCAACCCACGTGTCGACCAATTGGTGGGTATGGCCGAGGACCTCTATTCTGAGCCCAAACGCTATGAGCACTATGCCGAGGCCGCACGCCTGATTCTCGAAGATGCCCCTTGGCTGTTTCTGTACCACCCTGTTGATTATTGGCTGGTACAGCCCCAGGTGAACCACTATTTGGTGCATCCGATGTTGCCCTTTCCCTACCAAGTCTATTCGCTCAATTCCCAGACTGCTTTGGCTCCATGAACGAAATTCTCGTCCGGACCTGGCAATTACTCAGCCAGAACTGGATTTTACTCGGTCCTGTGCTGATCGAGACGTTGATCATGTTGGTCTTTGCGGGCGGTATGGGGGGCGGCAATGCCATGTCAATTTTGGCCCTCTTCTTTTTGCATCAGGCGCTTTTGGGGGGCTGGCTCTACCAGATGAAAATTGTGCTTTTGCAGCGCGAGCCCAAAACCTCTTTGGATGATTTCTTTGAGGGGCTGGCCCGCTATTTTTGGCCGATGCTCAATGGTGCCTCGGTCTTCTTTCTGCTCTTTATGTTGCTGTTTATGCTGGGCAGTTTGCTCAGTGAGGCCTGGTTTGGGCCTTTGGATCAGGCCTTGGTTGAAAAGGCCCTGCCGCTGGTCCAAAATGGCAATCTCGAAAAACTGCAGGCCCTGATGCAAACAGAGGCAGCCAAGGTATTGGTCTTTTTGCAATGGGCCCAGGTCTTGATTGGGGCCTTTACCCTTTTGGCGATTGTCGGTGTGTTGACCAGTTTTTGGCAGCAGTACTGCGTGTTGGGGCAATTGACTTGGTGGCAGGCCTGGAAGCGCAGCAAAAATCTGATCTTTAAATTTCCGGGCAAGATCACCTATTTGGGCTTTTTATGGCTGGTCCCGACGGTGATTTTGCAGTTTTTTATGCTCAGCGGCCAAGCGGTTTTGCAAATCCTGGCGATGGGCTTGGATCTGGTGGTCAAAACCTATTTCACGCTCTTGTTTTGCCAAATTGTCTTTGAGTTGGACCGCGAGAGTGTCACGCCGCTGCCAGAAGCCCAGGAGGCCCCTCGGTTATGAAGGGCAGTATCGTCTTTAACGGCAATATTCAGCTCGAAACAGATTTTATTGAGGCCTTTAAAAGCCAAATTCTCGACTCCAAGCACGAAGACCCGGCTGTGCGCCAGAGCCGCAAGGTTTTGCTGATCACCGCTGCTTGGCAAAAGCGTGAGTTTCAAGAGGCGCATATTAAGCGGGCGCTGTATGGAATTGGGATTCAGCCCCAGTTTGACGGGGGGTATGATCAGAATATTCAAAACCTCTCGATTTACCACGACTTCAATTTCTTCCGCAAAAAAGAGGCGGGGCTGTACTGGCTTTACCACAGCAAACAGCAGGTAATTCAACAGGTCAAGCTCTTTTACCGCGAAAAAAATGCCGGTCTGATTCGCATTTTGCAGAGCCAATTGACCCTGCTCAAAGAGAGTTTTAAAGGCATGAGTTTGGCGCGGGCGCTGGGTTATGATGTGGTGCAGGGGCAAACACGCCTGCATTCACTCAAGCCGATTGAATTGCTCTACCACTATGCCTGCCAGGATATTCAGGCCAGCATGGACAAGATTCGCGAGAATGACGCGCAGATGCTCAAGGTCTGCCACGAGATCGACGAGTATTTTTTTACCACCTCTCAAGTGGCCCAAGATCCCCTCTACCAAACCCTCAAACGCCAACTCGAAGAGCGGATTTTGACCTCCAATTCGATTTTTATCTTTGGCGGCCATATTGCCGTACTTTGGAACCGCTTGAACTTTTTCAAACTCAAAGAGGCCTTTCAAACGGCTTTGGCGCGCGGGGCCAATTTTTATACGGTTTCAGCTGGATCGCTCTGCCTCTGTGATTATCTGGTGGTCTTTGACGACAATTCCAATGAGTGGACAGGCTCTTCGCGCATGTACGACTTTGAACTCTTTGATCAGGGCTTTGGCCTGGTGACCAAGGTGCAGCTCTTCCCCCATTGCAAAGACTATATCTTCATGGAAGACCCCGATACCATCGCCTATACCGCGGCCCGCTTTAATCACAGCATGAGTGTGGGTCTCGACCAGAACTCCTTTTTGCTGATGGAAACCTACCGCGACGGAGACAGCGAATACGAGCGCTTTTCTTCGGTCGGCAAAGACGAGGGCCTCTATGTCTTTAAATCCAGCGGTGAGATCGAGATCAAACACCGGGGCGATGAGTTGGTTCTGCCTGGGACGCGTTTTTATAAACAATAGGTTTTAGGTGTTGGGTTTTAGGCAAAAAACGGGAGCCAATCAGAAAAGCTCAAGGCTCGATTTCAGGCAATATAATCCTTGTTGCATTTACATATTCGGACAGACCCACGGGCAAATCCCGAATTCGGTTGAGAACCATCTTTCGCTCTGTTCCTTCGAAATTACTTAACCAGAGTTCATCCGTGCCTTCTTTCACTTTAGGAATCAGGTAGACTACTTTTTTGTGAGCAAGAGAGATTTGCTCGCGGATGAATAAAGAGTCATAATAACTCAGCTCCCGCTCCATCTTTGCCATTTCTGACTCTGTCTGGGTTTTAAAGTCATACTTGATCAGATAGATTTCCTTGTCATTGGCCTTTTTTTCAAGAAAAAGTACCTTATCGGCACTTTCCCAAACCAGAACTTTGACATCGTTCTCATTGTCTTGACGGGGTCTAAACTGGCGACTGAGAGGAGTAAAGCTGGCTTTCCAACGCTTTTCGGTACTCTCTCTTTTCAGATAAGTTTTAAACACGGTCAGTGGCTTTAACTCGGCTGTATTCAGATCAATCTGGCTGCGAGCGTGGTAGATCCGGTCTTTTTCTTCATATTCCACCAAAACATCGTAGCCAAAACCGGTCCAACTGAGTATCACTTCGCGTTGAGGATCGCTGGAGCCGGGTATAGACGCCAATCCTTTGATATTGCGATAGGTCTTATCCTCGATTTGATACAGGCTGTAAACCAGCTCGGAGGTTTTAGGGAAAGGTTGACTTTGACGGTGGGCGACCAAAAGCCACTGCTGGCTGGGATCCAAGCTGCAAGCCTCGATATTGTAGTCCAGAATCCGGGCGATTGTGTCATCGGGAAAAGGCCTGAGTTTTTTATGATTTTTGGCCAACAACTCCCGTCCCGACATGTTGGAAGGTGGAATTTTAGCCCGCATTGTATTTTGGTCGATTTCTGTTAAAACAGGGGCTTCTGGCTGAAGGACATTGAGCTGATAATACCGCGTCTCACTGATAGCGTTATCTGGAGTGCCTGAAAGATAATTGTATTTGAACAGCAAATGTGGAACTTGGCCCTGATCCCAGGCCAAAGATAATAGGCCAATGTCGCCTGTGTTAGTAGAATGAGGTTGTCTACAACTACTCAGCAAAACAAAAAGGAGAAAGAATCGAAGCCGTCCCTTTAGAAAAAACAAAGATGAGCGCAAAGATGTTCTCCCTATTCAATGAGATTGTTTAATCTTCTTCTTTTTTCATTCTCTCAATAGTGGTAGCGCAATTGTGCTATTAATAGCGATTCCCCTTCGACTTTATAGACAATTCGGTGTTCATCATTGATGCGCCGAGACCAATAGCCTGCCAGGGCATGTTTGAGGGACTCGGGTTTGCCAATCCCCTCATAAGGGGTGCGACAAATTTCTTTGATCAGCAGATTGATTCGGAAGAGGATTTTTTTGTCTGTTTTTTGCCAAAAGAGAGTGTCTTCCCAAGCGCCCTCAGAAAAAATGAGCTTCACTCCAACAGGGTCCGTTCTTGTCCTTGCTGATTTTCAAGTTCCAAGGCGGCATTCAGCAAACGGCGGGCATTTTTGGGCGAGCGCAGCAAATAGGCCGTTTCTTCCATGGCATGGTAATCGGCCAGAGAAATAATCACCACAGATTCATTTTGTTTACGCGTGACAATCACAGGGGCATGATCCTGGCAAACTTCATCCATGGTTTGGGCAAAATTTTGGCGAACGGTTGTATAACTGATGGCTTTCATGATTGAATCACCTCCTGTACAGTTTACTGTACAATATTGGCTTTTCTGAATACAATCTGTTTAGTGATAAAACTGCCCAATGGCTTCAGATACCCTCAAAATCTGCTCTGAATTCAATTCGGGGTAAATTGGCAGACTCAAGATCTCTTTTGCCTGTTGCTCGGCCTGAGGAAAGTCACCGTATTGGTAGCCCAGGGCTTTGCCCACCGTCTGCAAATGAATCGGTACAGGGTAGTGAATCGCGGTGCCGATGCCTTTTTCGCTTAAAAAAGCCTGCAGTTTGTCGCGCTGCTGGGCCCGAATCACAAAGGTGTGGTAGACCGCAAAAGCGAGAGGGGTTTCGATGGGGCATTTAACTTGGGGAATGTCTGCCAAACATGTGCGGTAGAGGGCGGCATTGGCACGGCGTTTGAGGGTCCAGCTTTCGAGGTGGCGCAGTTTGACTTGCAACATGGCCGCTTGCAAACTGTCGAGCCGGGAATTGCTGCTCCAGACCTCACAGTCGTTGCGGCTGCGCAGGCCGAGGTTGCGGCGCAGCAGAATTGCATCAAGCCATTCGGGGTTGCTGAGGGTGAGGGCACCGCCGTCGCCACAGGCATTGAGGGTTTTGAGCGGGTGCAAACTAAAGGCGCCCGCGTGGCCCAAGCTGCCCACCCGTTGGCCTTGGTATTCGGCGCGAATGGCCTGGGCGGCGTCTTCGAGTACCCACAATTGATGGGCCTTGGCGATTTCTAGAATCTCCCCCATGGGCGCAGGGTGGCCGGTTAGATGCACGGGGATCACCGCTTTGGTGTGGGGGCTGATCGCCGCTTCGAAAGCCTGGGGGCTCAGTTGGTAATCGTCGCCGACGTCAGCCAGCACAGGCCGGGCACCCACCAGGGCAATCGCACTGGCCGAGGCCACAAACGAATTGGTGGGGGTAATCACCTCATCCCCGGGGCCGATGCCCATGGCCTGCAAAGCCAGAACCAGCGCGTCGGTACCCGAATTGACGCCAATCGCATGGGGGGTTTGGCACAGCTCCGCCAGGGCCTTTTCAAATTCCGCCACGGCGGGCCCAAGCACAAATTGGCCCGAATCGAGCACCTCTGCTACGGCTGAAAGCAATTCAGCTTTGAGCGGGGCATGTTGGGCGGCTAAATCGACATAGGGGATGGGCTTGTGCATTTGTTTCAATCTGTTTAAGTGGGCTTATTGGGGCAGGCGGGTATGGAGTTGGCCCTGATCAATGGTGTCAAAGACCATTTGCCAGAGGGCCACAGCCTGGCCCGGTTGGGTGTTTTGCATCGGGCTGGCCATGGCGTGGGGCACCTTGTCGGGGGCCTCAAAATGGTACCAACCATGTTTTTGCAAGCCACCTGAGCGTTGCAGCAGCTTCTCGACGGGTTTTTCGCCTGCCAGCACGTCGCCTTCGGTGGTAAAGACCTGCATTGGCACCTGCACCTTTTCGACGCGGCTACCGACACTGAACATGGCGTAGGCATTGTTGAGGGTGCCTTGGGTATGGGGCATGGGATTGTCAGCAGAGACCCAGGTGTTTTTGTTGTAGTTTTTCATGTCGAGCAAATAGCTGAGCTTGATCGGTGTATAGCGATCAACCAGATGTAAGAGGCCATCGGTGGGTTTGAGTTTGTCGTCGGGGCCAATATACGGGGCCATGGCGGTCACAGATTTGAGATCGCTGAAGCGCTCACCCATGCGCAGAGCCAAATTGGCGCCCCCAGACAGACCAATGGCCTGCACCGGGCCACCCAACGCACTCACATCAGCATGAACCTGAGCGACAAAATCGTCGTAGGTTTTGACTTCCCAGGTGTCGACCATTTTTTCGCCCGTGGGTGTGCCATTGGGTTTCATAAAACCGTGGCCGGGAATGCGCGGCACATAGACGTTGTAACCGGCTTTAAAAAACAGCTCTTCGGCCTCTTTAAATTGCCAGGGCCCAGCTGTATAGCCATGAAAGAGCACCACCGTGCCTTTGCCCGTGGGTTGGGGCTGGGTTAAGAGCCGCGATTGGTAGTTTTGACGCAAATACAGCGGTTGTTTTTTGTTGGTGTTTTGCAAAGCAACATCAGCATCAACGCGGCTTTCCAATTGTTTCACGGCCTGTTCATAAGCCGGTTGGCTCGGCAGGGCCTGAAAATCCAGTTTGGCAGGAATCTGCCCTTTGATCACGGGGTTGGCGACATGCACATCCGGCTTAGCCGTCGGCTGAGCGTTAGTTGATGTTGGCTGAGCGTTAGTTGATGTTGGCTGAGCGTTAGTCGAAGCCAAAATACTCAAGAGGGGGTTGGGGCCGTTGGATACTTGCATGAAACAACTCCTGGAAAACGCTGGATTTATCTATTGTAGCCTGGGAACAAGCAAGCTTGTTTTGCCCGCCTAAAAAAAAATGGCCAGTTTCGTAACTGGCCAACTCAAGTGTTAATAAAGAGGGAGGGAAAAAATTCTTACTTTTTGTACGCTCCGAGAATGCGCTCGGATTGTTTTTCAACAGGAGCCACGCGGCTCTGGATGCTGCGGAAATTATTGGCGCTGACCTGGGCATTGTCCAGATCGTGGTGCTCACGGGCTTCGAGCATGGCGCCGTAGGTTTTCTGGGTTTCATCCAGCAGCTTGCCTTTTTCGGCAGCAGGGTTGTAGCTGCGCACTTCGCTGGAGAGGTTGCGCAGGTCGTCGGCAGCCCCTTTGTACTTGCTGTCGATGCTGCTGCCAATCATAGCGCCGATGCCTGCAGAGGCGGCCAAGCCAATCCCAGCCCCAAAGCCAGCGGCTTTGATAGTTTTACCACCAGCGAAGAAGCCGATGGCTGCACCAGCAACCGCGCCAATCCCAGCACCGGTCAAAGCAAAGGGAGTCGTACGGCCAGTAGCTTTGGCCTGGGTTTCGTCGGCCAATTTGTCGAGTTTGCTGCCCACATCTTGAGCAGAAATGCTGGCGTTTTCAATCTGGGTGATATTGCTAAAGGCTTTGGAAATGGAATTGTCGGTGGCTTTTAAAGCGGCCTGCACGTCGGGCAGATTTTTGGTCTGGTCGGCGATCGAGCGCATGGTGTTGTTGAGGGTTTCAAAAGCGGCTTGGAAATTGGTATTGGCCATTTCCATCTGACGCACGGTGTGCTCATCGGAGCTATTGCCCATGGCGAGCAGATTCTGGAAAGTGCCTGTCCAGGTCCGCCAGCTGGCGCTGCGCAGGGTGGTATCGGCTTGAATATGCAGAGCGCGGGAGGTGGCATCAGGGGCATTGGCGGTCATATCGCGAATGGAGCGCAGCGCAGATTCTTGGCGATCGATGGCGGAGGTATAAGCGCGGTTGCTGTCGACGAGTTTGTTGTAGCGCTCACCCAGGGTATCATCTTGAAAGAAGCTGGGGGTGAAGACGTGGCCCCAAGAATTGCTGGCGGTGGTGTGAACGTTTTTCAGAGTTTCGAGACCTTTGGTGTAGATCTGAATGCCTTTGCTTTCGGTGATCACGCCTTGGTTAATTTCCACGGCGTCGGACTGCAGGGCGGAGGTCAATTCATTGCGGCTGACTTCGCCATTTTTATCTGTGTCAACTTTGTCTTTGACGCGGGGATCAAGTTTGAGTTCATCCATCACGTTATTGTTATTTTTATCCAGAGAACGAACGAGCCACTGTTGGTTGGAGAATTGTACACTTCCGGTCATCTTTGAATTCCTCTTTACGCTTTTTTTAACACTTGGAGCTTATGTCTATCATATCGCAAAGAGCGAATAAAAACATTCTTATATTTGAGGTAAGCGAAGTTTAATAAATGGTTAATTCTTATTTTGGCTCCACGGCGTTCTTCTCGCTTAATAAGGCTCTTTTTCCTTTGCTTTCTGGGGGTTCCAGATTTTAACCTGGGGACTTGATCCTGGGGCCGGTGCCCACTGGTAAACTTAAAATATGCATGCTTTAGTTTCGTCTCCCCTCTTTGCCGATGTCTTGATCGAAGATCTGCCCGCCCACGTGGAACGGGAAGTTTATACCTATAGTGTGCCTGAGAGCCTGCGCAAACAAATTGGTTTGGGGCAGCAGGCCACCGTGCCTTTTGGTTCACGGCTGCGCATGGGGTTTGTTGTGCGCTTGCATCAAAGCCCACCTGCGATGCGGGCCCGCCCCTTGCAGAGTCTCTCTCAGCAGCAATTATTAGAGCCCAAATTTCTCAAATGGCTGCACTGGATTGCCCAGTATTACCTCTGTTCGCTTAGCCAGGTTTTGGCCACGGCCCTGCCCCGACAATTGACCGGCTCAATTCGCCGTCTGATCGCCCCGACTTTGCCTGTGGCTGAATTTGTGGCCCGCTTGGAAAGTGAGTTTGTCTTGCAGCCCGATTTGGTGGATTTTGGCAAATACCTGATCGCCTCGGCCCCCAGTTGGAAGACCTTTACGGGCTGCAAACGCAAATTTGGCAACCGTTTACAGGGCTGGCTCGACACCCTGCGTCAGCAGCAATTGATTGAAATTTACGACGAAATGCGCCCCAAGGTCCAGCCCCGCACCCAGCTCTTTGTCAGTTATCTCAAAGAGCCCACAGGCCTCACGCCTCGACAATCAGGGGTCTTGCGCACCTTGCGTCAGGCCGGGGGCTATTTGACCCTCACCGAGCTCTGTGAGCAGGCCGAGACCAATACCGTCACGATCAACAAACTCGAAGAAAAAGGCGCTGTGGATATCTCCAATGCCCGGCTGCGCCGCATTCCCCTGTCATCGCTGTCGAGTGAACCGCAAAAGCGCCCGACCCTGACTGCCGATCAAGAGGCCGTTTTAGAGCAATTGCTTGCCGCATTGGAAAACCCACCCCAGCCCGAGCCCGTGGCACTTTTACATGGGGTGACAGGTTCCGGCAAAACCGAAGTCTATATGCACACCATGGCGCGGGTCGTGGAGCAAGATGGGGGCTGTATATTTTTGCTGCCCGAAATATCGCTGACGCCGATGATGCTGATGCGCCTGCGTGGCTTCTTTGGCGAGCAGGTGGCCATTTTACACAGTGGTCTGGGCGAAGGGGAGTATCTCGACGAATGGGAGCGGATCCGCGATGGCGAGGCGCCGATTGTGGTGGGGGCCCGTTCGGCGATTTTTGCGCCGGTCAAAAATCTGCGTCTGATCGTGATCGACGAAGAGCATGAATCCAGCTTTAAACAGGACAACGGCCTGCGCTATGATGCCCGGACCTTGGCCTTGGGCCGGGCCTGGCTGAACAAGGGGCTGGTTTTGCTCGGCAGCGCCACACCCCGGCTGGAGAGCTATTACCGCGCGATTCAGGGCGATTATCCCTATTTGCAAATGCCCAACCGCGTTCATTCGCAGCCTCTGCCACCGGTCAGTGTGGTGGATATGCGCAATTACGAGGGCAAGGCCACCGCTTTTAGCCCGCCGCTCAAGCTGGCCATCGAAGAGGCACTCAAACGTGAAGAACAGATCATTCTGCTGCTCAATCGCCGGGGCTACGCTGCCACCGTGCTCTGTCGCAGCTGTGGCGAGACCTTGCATTGCCCGCTCTGTGCGGTGAGTTTGACTTATCACCGCAGCGATGAGCGGCTCAAATGCCATTATTGTGATTATCACTGCCCACCACCGAAAAAATGTCCCCACTGCCAAAGTGATGCCATTCGCAGTTTTGGCCTGGGCACCCAAAAACTCGAAGAGCTCACCCACAAGCTCTTTCCTGGCGCACGCACAGTGCGTTTGGATCGCGATACCACCAGTGCCAAACACGCGCATTTGGCGCTCTTGGATGAATTTGGCTCTGGCCGGGCCAATATTATGATCGGCACCCAGATGGTGGCCAAGGGGCTGGATTTCCCCAAAGTGACGGTGGTCGGCCTGATGGTGGCAGATTTGGCCTTAAATCTGCCCGATTTTCGGGCTGCTGAGCGCACCTTTCAGCTCTTAACCCAGGCCGCCGGGCGGGGGGGCCGGGGGGATTTGCCGGCTCGTGTCTATTTGCAGACCTATGCGCCCGAACATATGGCCATTCGCCATGCGATCAACCATGATTATGCGGCTTTTGCCCAAGACGAATTATTGCACCGCCAGGACTTACACTACCCGCCTTTTGGCTCGCTCGTACGCCTGATCTTTGTTCATCCCCGTCAGGAATTGGCGCTGCAGGTGGCCCAGGCCTTTGCAACAGATTTGCGCCAGCGTGGGCCGGCCGATTTACAAATTTTGGGGCCGAGTCCTGCACCGATTGAGCGGATTCGGAGTTTGTTTTTGGTGCAATTGCTCTTAAAAATTCCTGAATTACAGGCCTTGCGTGCGCTCTTGCACAAGCTCAGTCGCCAGTACGCATCAGAGGTTCAGCGTTTGGTCGTAGATATTGACCCCTATAGCATGTTATAAAAGTACAAGCAGGTTTACATTTCTTAATAATCGGGAATAGAGACCTATACGATGACAGAGAAGGAATCTTGCCATGAGTCTACATATCTCAGATGCCACACTCAAGACCCTGGGAATGACTGAAGAAGAGCTGAGTCTTGAAATCACCCTGATGCTCTACGAACAGAAGCGCTTGAATTTGCGCCAAATCATGGCCATGACGGGGCTGAGCCCTTTTCAACTGCAGTGTCTGCTGGCGCGTCGCCAAATTCCACTGCGGGCCGAGCCCGAAGTGGCCCCTGCCCTGAGTCTCAGAAATTAGCTGCTCAACTTCTCAATTTAACCGCCGTTGAGCATTTCATCCAGGCCGCGTTTAAATTCAATCATCTCCACAATTTTTTCGAGGGTTTGGTGAATCACCTCGGGGGAGGGTTGGTAGCGACCGGAATCGCCCGAGATAGCTTGAAGAAAACGTTTGTTTTGCAACATCTCTTTAAATTCATCGGGAAAGAGGTACCAGCCTTCGGGAAAGGCCTCTGCAGGATCTGCCTCAAGGGTCTGAAAAAATGCGCGGGCGGGATCAATCTTGCGATCTTCTGGATTGACCCAATTGCTGCTCACCCCACGCAGCAGGTTATAGCCCTGGGTCAATACCTGACGGCTGAGCAGGGCTGAGGGCTGTTTGAAAGCGGTCGAAAAATAATCTTTGGCGTCTTTGTAGGTCTGATTATCTTGAAAATCGACGTTTTTGGCCTGATTGAGCATCGCGGCATATCCGCTAATTTTGCCCATCGCCAACATCATTGCCGCAAAGTTTTGGTCTTTGAGATTGGCTTTTAAATCGGCTGAGGCCTTGGGAAAACGCGTTTCAATTTCATTGGCATTGGTAAACGAACGGAAAAACGCCTGGGCCTCACGTGCACTGCCTTTGGAGACAATCAAACTCTGTGTTTTTCGATGGATTTCTTGCAAGACGGCAAAATCGGGATCTCGGGCCCCTGCGCGTTGGGGGGGGCTCAAATGTTCCAAATTTAAAGACTTGAGCAGGCCCTCATGGGTATCCAAAACAGCCAGGATGGTATCCGAAGAGAGGTGCAAGGGGCGACGCGAATTGCCCGCACCCACGATATTTTCAAAATGTTCACGGATAAAAGTATCGACATTGATCTTGCTGGGTTCAAAGCGGTATTGATTGCGCAAAGCGGCTGTGACAAAGGGGCGAATTTGCTCTTCGGTATAGTGAACCCTTTGTTTGATGCCGCCCCCCACCTTGTGATTTTGCAGGGTGGGCAGGGAGTTAATAAAAAAGAATTTCTCAGGCGAGGCTTCAATCAAACTGACAGGATCGAGCACAAATGTTTTATACGATTCGGCAAAGTCTTCCATAGGATCTGTGGCGGCATAACTGGTGACAAAGACCTGGTTGCGCTCTTGGGGGCTGAGTTTGGCTGTATAAAGCCCTTCGTCGATCTGGCCGTTTGAAGCGAGTTGGTTATAGACATCTGCCACGTTTTCGGAGCTCATCATGCCGTTGACATAGCCATCAGCGACTTCACCACTCTCGCGCTTGACCCAGCCTGAAAGTTTGCTGAATTCGGCAATATACTCATTTTCATTTGAGAGACCCATTTGGATATGGTGACCCATTTCATGGATCATCACTTCTTCGGTGCGGGTCACATGTCGATTGGAGCGGGAGGCATCGGAAATATCCCTGAGCAAAAATTGGGTGGAGACATTGCCAAATTCACTATTGGCCAATTCTGCCAGCAATTTTTGAACCTGTGGATCGGGTATCTGACTGAGATTTTGCATTTTGTCTTTTAAACTCACTACACGGGTAATCATGCCAAATTGGGGAGAGCTGGCCAATTGTTGGAGTTGCTGCAATTCCTGTTTTTGAGCGGGGTTTAAGCGAAAATTGTTTTGTAGGTATTTGTCCAGCAAATGGGCCTGAACGGTGCGCACGGCTGTTTCGGTCGGCGGGCCCCACTGGCCATTTTCATGAATCATCGGTCGGTTGAGCTGGGCCAAAAAGGGATTGAGTAATTTTTGTAAGCTGGCCACATCTTTGGGGCTTGCTTTGCCTTGTAAGGCCTTCAAGCCCTGTTGTACCTCTGCATCTAATTTGGGAGCACTGCAGGAGTCACAGGCGTGGGCTGAAATGGCGCGTAAATTTTGCTGCAAATCGGCGTCTAAAACAGGAAAACTATCTTGTATGCCACGATCATAGAGAATCACAGAACGAGAGCTTAAATCATAATGCCCGGCCACCATTTTATTGGCCATTTTTTCGAGCAGGTCGGGAGTGTGATCCTTGTAGCCCAGATCGGGTTCATCATCTCGGATAAAGTTGACTCCCTCCAATTGCTGGCGGTGGCTGATCGGCATTTGATTGACGGCATTGGCCAGATCAAGCAAATTGCGAACAGTCCAATCTCTGCCGTCTTTGCCGCTGAATTTTAATTCCTGGACTTCGGCAATACCTGTGATCACGGCTTTGATATTTTTGCTGAGTTGGGCTTGAATCTGGGAATTATTGCTGCCACGCACAGAGCTGACATCCAAGATCTGACGTTGCAAGTGGGGCGGCAAACGTTCCAATTGTTTGAGTTCATCGGGAGAGAGAAAGCGGGCAGCAGGAACACTGCGGCCATCTGCTGTTTTGATTGAAAATTGGCTACTGCTCTGAAAGGCCTGACTGACACTTTTGACCGATTGATCAATGGCCTGGGCCACCGCTCTTTGTTGGCTGTCGATATTTTCTAAAACATGTTTCTGTGAGATCGACGGCATGTCGATCTGACCCACTGTCATCTTGGGCATGGAGAGTGAGCCGCGGAAAATGGGCGAAGAGGAAGAGAGGGCAAAACCGCTTCCCAGGCGCTTAATATCTCCCATAGTGGCTGTCTGTCTCCTCGTGTGTTTTGGCTTCATAACGATTATAGCCCTGATCGACCCAAAGTCTGCCTGGCTTTACCGAGTTTTAATCATTGAATCTGCCTCTGAAGCACTTTCAGGCGTATACTACCATTAAAAATGAAGCAGAATTAAAGGTGGATATTTAAGATGAGTCAGTACAATGCCCAAGCCGTAGAACAGCGCTATGGCAAACAGCCCAAGTCCTATGAACAGGCTTTGAACTATCTCAAGGCCCTCAAATGTGTGATTGCCGCTGATGGTGAAATTGCTGAAAGCGAGTGGCAAGCGCTGCTCAAAGGCATGAAACGGGTAGGCGCCTCGGCAGATGCTGTTCAGGCCATCACCGAGTTTGATCCCGCTTCGACCACATTGGAAGCCCTTTTGCCCGACTTTACCAAAGGGGGCAAACGTGCCCGGATGCTGATTCGTGATGCCATTGAAATCAGTCGGGCTGATGGCCACTATGCCCAAGCAGAAAAAGATGCGGTGCAAAAAATGGCCCAGATTCTCGCTGTAGATGCTTCTGTGGTCAAGTCCATCGAAGCCCTGGTCGAGATGGAACATGCCGTTAAACGCCTGCGCAAAGCCCTGCTCTAAGTTGCCGATGCTCCTTTGGGAGCTTGCTCTGTGCAAAAGGCTTTTTTAACACTTTCAAGCGAACAATTGGGGCTGCTCAGTGCCGTGGTCAAGAGCCCCCGGCTCAAGCAACAATTATTGGCGGCATCGGTTGTATTGCCTGTGGGCACATGTTTGCCTGTCGCTGAGCAGCTCTATCGTGTGCTGGCATTTGCTGGCGCCGGATTGATTGGCTCGGTCTATCGTGTGCAGGCTTTAGACGGGGAGCAAAATTATGCCCTCAAACAAATTCGGGCTTCGGTGGCGTTTTTGCGCCAACTCTTGGCCACAGAGGCCGAAGTGACACGCCTTTTACAGCAGGCGGGGTGGGCTGTTGCTGCTGTTGTGGCCCAGTCAGAAACAGCCCTGCTCAAAAGCTGGGAGGCTGGCCCGACGCTGCAAGCCCTTTTGATGACAGAGGCAGCTACGCCTGTGATGACTGCCGCGGTTGAGAAGATGCTCGGCCAAGCGGCAGATTTTTATTACAGCAAGGGCTATCTGCTCGATCTCTCACCCAAAAATTTGCTTTGGCAGCAGACCCATTTTTGTCTCTTGGATACAGGCCCCAAAATTCAGCCCAGCCCCTATGCTGAATTATTGTTAAAGCCCGATTGGCAGCAATATCTGGCTTATTTCAGTCCCAAACTGAAACAAACTGAATCCAGGCCTTCGGTTTTGTCGTTGAACTTACCCGAACCCAGCCTGCAGGTTTTGCACCAGGTTTTTTTGGAACCACTTTTGACCTGGCTGCCCGTTGATGCTGAACCCCTGCCTTTTTTTGCCCAGACCCTGGAGGGGCCTCAGGCCGATCTGCTTTTTCGCATTGAATCAAGCCCTGCTGGGGCCAGCTTAGAGCTCGAAACCGCTGCGGATTATACCCGTCCCCTGCGCGGGCAAAATCCGCTTCTGAGGGCTTTGGCCCAGCAAGTCACAAAACAAACATCTGGCCTGCTTTTGCCTGAGGTTTGGCCTGCAGGCAGCAGTCCTTTGGCCTTACAAGATTGCCTGCAAAATGGACTCAAGCAAGGTTTAAATGCTGCTTGGCAGTCTGATGCTGCCGAGCCTCTGCAAATTTCGGCTCGCTTGCAGGTTTTGCCCTATCGCCATTGGTCTGATCTGGCCCAGCCGGAAGGGGGGCACCGTCCCACGGATATTTATTGCCACGATCCCCTGCCCTTGGACCTGCATTTTGCTGAGACCTATCTCAGCCAGGTGCCGCACTTTCGACTTTCGCTCTCGCCTTGGCCCGAACGGGCTTTTTTGGAGTTGTTGGTGGTTTCGGTTGGTCACGCTGAGCGCACAATTTAGCATTTGCCAGGTTTTCGCGCTAAACCTGAAGCGGCGTTGCCTTTGCTGGCCGCTTTGCAAGCCGGTGGGCTCGAAGGCCGTTTTTTGATTGCCTATTTGGGTGGGCACAACCCCCAGGGCCAGCGCCTTTTGGGGGGAGGGGTGTTGGAGACCCAATTGCTCTGGTATTTGCTTGAATATCTCGCCCAGTATTGGCAATGCCCAGGCCTGACCCTGATGGCCGCCTCTTATGCCTGTATTTCGGCTGTGCTCTTGAGTGGGGTGCACCCCTTGATTGAGCGGCTGGTACTGGACTCACCTGTCAAACGGCCCATGGATTTGCTCTTTTATTTGGGACAATGCCATGGGGTCTCACCCCAGACTTTGCAAGCCGAACTGGCCAAAGGTGGCCTGCCTGACCAGCCTTTTGAGCAAGCTTTGCGCTTGCCGCAGGGCTTTCCGCATTTGGTGCTGCATCCCCAACAGGACAAATTCACCCAAATTTGTGGGCGTTTGGACGGCGAAAACACCGCTTTTTACAGTGGCAAACATGCAGCTTCATTGCGCCACGATACCTGGCGCAAGGGCATTCCGCCAGATTGTTTGGCATTGTTGCAGCCCTTTTTGGCTTAGGCCTCAAACTCCACGAGTACAGCCCCAGCTTGCACTTTTTCACCGGCCCGGATGGGCACTGTTTTGAGTTTGCCGCTGCGGGGGGAGAGCAGATCATTTTCCATTTTCATGGATTCAATAATACAGAGCAATTGACCACTTTCCACACTTTGGCCGGCTTCAACGGCAACTTTGACCACTGTGCCGGCCATGGGCGCGGGCACCTGACTTTGGCTGCTGCTGTCTTTGCGATTGCCTTTGCCGGTGCCGGGACCTTTGGGGGCATGAGCTGCTGCTGCGTTTGCACCTGTGCCGGGGCGCAGTGCACCTTCGGGCAAATACAGGGCGACTTGAAAATAGCGACCATTGACCTCCACATCAATTACCTCGCGGTGTTGGGGAGCGCTTTCTTCTCTGCTGGGAGCGGGTGCCGTTGCCAAGTGACTGGGTTCAAAGTATTTGCCAACAAAACCAGTGTCATAATGGCCCTCGGCAAACGCGGGCACATCCAAGGCCCATTGGAAAAAGGGGATCAAGGTGGTGACCCCTTCAATGGTGTACTCTTTAAGGGCCCGTTGCATGCGCGCCAGGGCCTCGGCCCGTGTCGGTGCCCAGGTGACCAATTTGGCCAAGAGTGAGTCGTAGCTGCGTGGGATTTCATAACCGGCGTAAGGCATACTGTCGACCCGTACACCAAAACCCGCAGGCTCTTCGTATTTGCCAATTAAACCGGGCACAGGTCGGAAGTTTTGGCACGCATCTTCCACGGTGATGCGGCATTCAATGGCGTGGCCTTCAAAGCGGATCTCCTCTTGCAAGTAGCTCAGGGGCAGGCCTGAGGCAATTCGCAATTGCTCTTTGACCAAATCGACCCGTGTCACCATTTCGGTGATCGGATGTTCGACCTGCAGGCGGGTATTCACTTCCATAAAATACGGCTCGGTATTGTTTTGCACCACAAATTCAAAGGTGCCTGCACCCGTATAACCGATGGCCTGAGCACCAGCCACAGCCGCATCGAGCAGCTTTTGACGCACATCTGGAGGCAAGTGGGGCGCTGGGGTTTCTTCGATCAACTTTTGGTTGCGGCGCTGCACCGAACAGTCGCGTTCCCCCAGGTGAATTACGTGGCCGTGGGTATCTGCCAAAATTTGCACCTCGACGTGGCGCGGGGCGGTGACCAGTTTTTCCAGATAGACCGTGTCGTCTGAGAAATAACTTTTGCTCTCGCGCAGGGCTGCATCATAGGCACTGGGCAATTCGTCTGCCATCATGACGCGTTTCATGCCACGGCCCCCACCCCCAGCACTGGCTTTGAGCAGCAGCGGATAGCCAATTTTATCCGCCCAGGTTTGGGCCTCAGCCAAACTGCTGAGCTTGGGACTGCCAGGGGTGATCGGCACCCCTGCGGCCATCATGCGCTCGCGGGCCAGAAGTTTGCTGCCCATGGCTTCAATCACCTCTGGGCTGGGGCCAATAAAGACAATGCCATTTTCGCGACAGGCCAACGAAAATCCGGCATTTTCAGATAAAAATCCATAGCCGGGATGAATGCCTTCGGCCCCGGATTTTTGGGCAATGTTAATCAGGGCCGGAATATTTAAATAGGTTTCGCTGAGTTGGCTACCGGGCAGGAGAAAGGCTTCATCAGCCAGACGCACATGTTTGCTCTGGCGGTCGTCTTCGGCATAAACGGCCACGGTGGCAATGCCCATTTCTTGGCAGGCCCTGAGAATGCGAATCGCAATTTCACCCCGGTTGGCAATCAAAACTTTTCTCAGCATGGTTTTTTTCCTGTTGCTATGTGTGTTGCAAGCATTGTAACAAATCTCTGCAGGGAAGAATGGCTCTCTCAGATCTTTGATTGGAATCAATAATTGGGGCGATACCGATCATTTGGCAGAGGCTGCTTTTTACGTACACTCGAACTAGAAACCATTTTTAGGGAGACATTTATGCACACATCCATTCAATTTCGGGTATCTGCCCTGTTGGCCTTGAGTTTGACAGCTTGCGGACCTGCACCCATTACATCCAATCCAACCAGCTCATCTGCCCCAGTTCCCTCTGCTTTGCCTGTCGCAAGCCCAACAGTCGCAGCGACGGCCACGCCAACCCCCCTGGCGACAGCTTCTGCCCCGCAAGTGATTCCACCCGCACCCGGCCAGAGTGCAACACCTGCACCTTTGCCCAGTTTAGAGCCCTCTTCTGCCCCTGTGGGCTCTTGTGGCAGCACAGCTGTTTTAAAAGAGTTGCCCTTGCCCACAGGACTGAATGTGCCAGCAGGAATGATGGCGCGACTCTATGAAACGCCTTTTAAGGTGGGAGATGTCTTTTTTGATGATCAGGGGCAAGCCCAGGTTTTTTCTTCTGATCGCAGCAAAAAGGAGATCGCCAGTACCGATGCCTGTGGTGGTTGGAAAACAGCGGTCACTGGCGACTTGCTGGCAGGGATCAACGGCAAAGGGGCTGTGCCCTTAAAAGACGGAAGTGGCTACATCGCTGCGATCGATTATTGGCCCGATGGCGGGAATAGCTTTGGCGGTATCTATAAACTGCTCCCCGATGGCTCTTCCAGCCAGATCAAACTCAAAGCAGATCACGCGGGGACCCAGGAGATTACCCGTATGCCCCGCACAGATTTATTTATGCCCGCTGAGTTGACCGGGGTTGAGATCCCTGCGGGGATGCAAATGCAGGTTTTGCGTTCAAATTATACGCTGGGGCCTTTGGGGACCCATTTTTATGCCCCCGATGGCACGCTTTATGCCATGACCAGTTCACTCAATCGTCAGAGCTTGATCAAATTGGATACCCTGGGCAAAAGCTCAGTTTATGCCAGCCATGACCTCTTGCGGGGCCCGATTTGGCGGCACGGAGCCGTGGTGAATGGAACACCCGTTGTGAGCATGGACTATGCGCCTGCCGCCGGGGTGCAAACCCGGGGTATTTACCAGTTTAATGCCGATGGTTCAGTCACAGAGTGGAAAAACACCCTGTCCCACGATGGTCTGCACGATATTTTGCCCGCTCCCCAAGGTGGCGTGTATTTTAGTGATTTTGAAAGCGACAATGTCTGGTTTAAGCCCGATGCCACGGCAGCAGAAACGGGGATGCTGGATACCAGTAAAGGCCCAATACCGGGAGCTCTGGCCTCTTTGGCTTATGACAGTCTCAATCAGAACTTGTTTTTCCTCAACCGGATTGAAGCCGGCTCTTGGTGGGGATCTGGCCCTGGCGTACGGGGCGTTTACCAGGTCTCTGGGGGCATTGCCAGCCTCTATGCCCAGGCCCCCGAAGGCAAAGATTGGGATGGCTTGGCTTATACCGACAAAGGCCCACATGGGGCCGGGCTCTATACCCTGGAGCGCCAGAGTGGCAATGTCTTAAAAATTGCGGCTGATGGCACCACCACGGTGGTGGTCAAAGGTCTGCCCAAACCCAATGAATTGCGCTTTGATCCCCAAACCGGCAATTTGACCGTGGTCTGTGATGGTCAATATCTGGTTCAGATCGGCAAGGGCCTGACCCCCCTCCAGCTCAACGATGCCCCCAGCACTGATGCGGGTTGGTATTTTGCCGATTTTGAAAATGACAATGTCTGGTATTTACCCGCTGGCAGCAACCAAGAAGTGGGGCTGCTCGACAGTGAAATTCCACCTGGACTGTTTTCCCTGGCCTATCTCGATTCTCGCCACGAACTCTATGGCTTAAACAGTGCTGGTGGTTGGCCGTTTGGCGGCACCCCTGGTGTGTACCTGATACAGCCCAATGGAGCAGCCAAATTGATCGCAGAGGCCGCAAAAGACACCAATTTTGGTGGTTTGGCTGCTGGGGGTGGCCAGTTTGACAAGGCCCTTTACTGGAGTTCTCCAAGCCAGAATCAGGTGATTAAAGGCGGGCCTACTTTTTCTGCCCCGGTTCCCTATCTCACAGGTGTTCCCAAACCTGGCTATTTGGCTTTTAGTCCGACTGGAGATCGCCTATTGATGGTGGTTAACGAGGGCAAAGAATTGCTCTGGGTCGGACCCAATCTGGGCAATGCGCAGCCCACGGCTTCAGCCACGCCCACCGTACAGGATCAGATGCTCTACGACAATGGCAATATCCTGGCTGTGTTTAATTTGCCGACTTCGGCCACCCAGTTTAACCTGGCCCAGGCCAGCAAAATCACCTTTTTACAGACCTATCACTGGAACAATGCCCAAGGTTCTCCCGGTGGCACAATTGGGTTAAAAGATAGCAGTGGCAAACTCTACGGCCCCTGGGCTGTGAGTACCCGCCCAGGTCAGGGCGGGGTACCCAATGCCTATTGGTTTACTGAACCCAATGTAGTCTTACCCGCCGGCACATATACCGTGGTAGATTCTGAGCCCGCAACTTGGTCACAAAACAGTGCCAATGGCGGGCAGGGCATGACACAAGTACGTGGGATTCCCCAATAGGAGAAGCGAGCAATGAAAAGCAAGTGGATTGGGTTGGGTCTGGCGCTGAGTCTGGGCCTGAGTGGCTGTGATTTTATGCGCGCCTTGGGTTATGGCTATGGAGAGTTGTCTATTCAGCCGGGGGTCTTTCCCCTGACCGAACTGAATACGGCCTATGATGACTACAATGCCACGGCCCCACCGGATCCCTTGCAGACATCCCAGCGCTTTCTCTATGCCAGCAATGCCAGTTCGCAAGGCAAACACTTTGACTTGCATGCGGGTGAAATGTCTCTTTACTGGTCTTACCCCTCTGGCTATTCACGGCCAGATCCCCCGGATGTGCTTTCACGCGGTTTGGGGGTCTTTCTGCCAGAAGCCAACAGCGAGCAGCATGAATGGGGGCCGTCCCTGCTATTGCTGGCAGCGGCCCCTGAATCTCTTCCTGCAGATGTTTTTATGCTTTGGCCCTCGGCAGAATTTCGCAAACCCCCTGGGCAAGCAGAATTGCAAAAGCAGTTCCTGTCTGGCCCAGCAATTTTGAGTTTTACCTCCGATCGTCAGGGGCAGCGGGATCTCTTTCTCTGGGATTCAGAGGCCCAAAAGGTTTTGCCCCTGGGCTTCAACAGTGCTCAGGCCGAGGATTCTTATCTGAGTTTTGATCCTGCCCGCAGAACCCTGTACTTTAGCTCTGATCGGGGCGGATCTTTGGATCTCTATCGGCTCAACGTGCCCAACGAAGTCACAGATCTCAAAACCTGGCTGCAGGCCCCTGCCCGGGCCCAGGAAGTGGAGCCGGTGGCAGAGTTGAATTCCCCGCAACGGGAGAGCTGTCCTGTTTTCTTGGGGGATCTTCTGGTGTTTGCCTCTGACCGTCCCGGCGGCCAGGGGGGGTATGACCTCTATCTCAGCACCTTTCAAAACGGCAAATGGCAAACGCCCCAGAATCTGCAAACCCGTTTTCCGGGGGGCGTGCCGATCAATACCTCTTCCGATGAATTCAGACCGGCCCTGTGGAGCGACCCCGATTTGCCAAGGCGTCCACTGATGCTTTTTTCTTCAAACCGGATCGGCGGAAAAGGGGGATTTGATTTGTATACCGCCGTTTGGCCTGAGTTGGGGATGGCCCTGTTGAGTCCAATGAAAAATTAAGCTTTTTATAAAAATGGACTAAGCCCGTTTTTTTCTTGGGGAGGCAGGGTATACATCTCAAACAAGCCATTTTTCTTCAAGGAGATTTTTCATGATTCGTTCTGAGCACACAGGCACAGGCCCCCTTTCTTCTCAACTGCTGCAAAAAGCCCATCAGGCGCTCAAAAATGATGGCAAAGTCACCGCAAAAGAACTGCATGAACTGCGGCAGGAATTGGGGCCCAACCCAACCCAGGACGAACTGACCTTTATTGCCAACCTCGACAATCCCGATGTGGTTGCGGCTATCAATTTATTGGAAAAAGGCGAACCTGTTGAAAATGTGGTCCAAGCGGCTTTGGCCAAAATGGATCGCTCCGACACAACGCTGTCTGCGGAAGCGGGTAAAAGTTTTAAGATCGATAGCTATTGGGCCCGGCTGCCCCATATTCAAAAGACGGTCAATGCCATTCAGGGCAAATCGCCAGAAGAAGTGGATCAGCTCTTGGAGATCATGGAAAAAGTCCGTCAGCAGAAACCCCTGAATTCAGAAGAACAAAAGCGCTTGTCAGCCACTGTGCCCGAACCCAAACTGATTGAAGATGTGCAGGTGCAGCTGCTCAGAAGTGAAATGACCCATGAATTGCAGCGCCTACACCTGAAAAACCCAGCTTTGGCCCAAGCCACGGTCAATGAACTGGTTCAGACTTTGACTGCGACCCAAGAGCGTCCAAGCAAGGCCCAACTGCAGGCTATTTTTGAAAAGGTTCCCGCTTTGGCTCGGCGACCGGCTCTGCTTTCAGCGGCGGTTATTTCCGAATTGCGTCCTGTGACCTGGGGCTATCAGGCTTGGAGTGAGCAACAGGCGAAAACCCCAGCAAACGCCAGCAAAGGGGGGGGGCCAAGTAGTCCCCAAGCTGTTTTGGTCAACGATCGGAATCAATTTTATGACCAAATGCTCAAAATGAATGACAATGAGCTGCGGCGTCTGAATTTTGAAGATGGTGATATTGCTGGCTTGACCGGATTGATCCACAATCAGGGCTCTGATCTGGCCAAACTCTTTCAAGAGCAGGTACGTTTGGGCATCGTTGAAGGACGCGGCCCAGGCTCAAACACGGTGTTGATCGATGGGAACACTCAGCAAAGAGTGGTGGCAGATCTCGATCTTAAATCCAAAATGGGCTATGTTTTGGTTCAGGCTATGCGCAATTACAACAAGCCCGAAATGGCTCAACTGGCCACGATTTTAGATAAATTGGGGCAGCCAGGGCAGACTCTGTCCAACCAAGAAAATGCACTCTTGCGCACCTTGGGATTGCGTTTTCAGGACGGCAAACTCTACAATTTGGCCAATAAAGAAGAGATTTCTAGCAAAGATTTGGGCCAATTAAAACAAGTTGCCCAACTGATTCAGCGGATACAAAACCCCAGAGCGTCAGGATTTACCCTGACACAGGTGGAAGGTTTGGCCCAGGCCTTTGAGGTGATGGCCAGAAACCAACTTTTGTTGACTGAGGTAAAAGCGCTCGAAGAAGAAATCAAACGCAATGATGCAGATATTCAGCAATTGCGGGTCAAATATGATCAGACCTTGGATGATTTGGCTGCGGCGCAAAAGCAACAACAAGAAGCTGCGGCACAAGCGCAAGCGGAAGCCGAAAAACAACGGATGCTCAATAGCTTGCTCCAACAAGCCAAATCGGGGCAATGGGATGCCTCCTTTTTACAGCAATTTGGTTCGGCTGAAAAATTGGCTGATCTGAATAAACTATTGGCTGAATATGGTCTTTCGCTTGAACTCGGCAGTGGTTCACCCACCTTTAAGCGCAATGGGCAGTCGGTGGGTCCTGAGCTTTTGGGGGACTATTTTCAGGCCGCTTTACAAGGCCAAGCAGCCAAGTTAAAAGAACTCGATGCAAAATTGGCGGCGAGTGGGGCCACGGTGACGCGCTTACAAATCCAGGCTGATCAAGAAGCGGCGACTTTAAATGCCCGTGTGAAAGAACAGGCAGAACTTGTGTCTGTTGTTAAAGATAAAATGAAAGACCTCAAAAAGGCCAATTCAGAACTGGAAGACGTATCTCAGAATCCGGATCTGGCAGGGCTCTTGCCCATCGAGTTGCTTGGTGATTTACGCAGTGAAGCCAATGCTATTTTTGAGCGGCTGCCCGCTCTTCTGGCCCAAGCAGAAGAGACGCTCAGTCAAGCCACTGAGAGTTTAATGCGTGGCCATTTACTGGCCCAACTGAGCGCATTTTTGTTACAACAGGCCCAAGATTTACAGTCTCTGATAGCTGATTTGTTTGCTGTTTCGGATAGCTTGAATGAAGCCCTGAAACAGCAATTGGATGAGGAACTTCAGGCTTTGATTGCCAAGGCCAATGAGGCCCAGGCCCTTTTGAGCCAATCCCCCCGCCCAGATAATCGAGAACTTGAGCAAGCGACCCAAAAGTGGTTAGAGCAGGTTCTCAAAACCACGGAGCAAATCAACCTATTGTTGGCAGAACAGCAGAATGCCCGCCAGACGGAGCGAGCACAGGTGGCTCAACAGGTTGAAAAAATCCGTCGCAATGCAGAGTATCATTTAAAGCAATTAACAGGCTTCGATACGCGGCGTACAGAAACTGTCGATGAAGTTTTGCGTAAAAGTATTCAAAACTTTCAGTCAGATCGTCCTTTTTTGGCTCGTTCTATTCAAAAGTTATAGGCATTTATCCAATGTCCATGAATGAATTCGGGGATGTTGTGTGACATTGCCTGATTTCAGCGCAATTCCGCTGCCAGAGGTGCTGCTTGCGTCTTTGCGGCAACAGGGCTGTTTCTTGTTGCGGGAGATCTTGCCGCTGCCACTTTTGCAGCTTGCAAAAGCAGAGTTGGAAGCGCTTTATCTTGAAGCGGATCAGGCTTGGCAAAATGGCGAGATGTCACAAGCGGCTTATCACAAACTCTTTCAGTATGGCCATTTGCCTTTCGAAGAGGGGCTTTTGCCTCTCTCGCAGAACCCGGCCATGGAAGCGGATTTGTATACCTGTCTCTTGGGTATACCCAGCTTGCAGCCCTTTTTAAGTGTTATTTTTGGGTCTTCACTTTTTTTGATTGACAAAAACAGCCAGCCGCGCCGCCAGCACCCCTTTTGGCCCGAACGCCAAATTCCCTTTCATCAGGACGCGGAGTTCTTGGGGGGGCGACCCGCTCTCAACTTTTGGATTCCGCTGGATCCTTGCGGGCGCAATGCCCCTGGTTTGGAACTCTGGTTGAAGCCCCAACAGCGGGTTTGGTTTGAACTCAACCTCGATCCGCTTACCCCCCTCTACCAGCAGCGTGATGTTTCAGCTTTGCAAGCCCAGGCTTCGCGGGAGCAGTTTTGGCAACCCGAGATGGAGCCCGGCGATCTGCTGGTTTTTGACTCTTTTCTCTTTCACCGCACGTGGCTGACTGAGAGTATGTTTGAGCCCCGTTACAGCCTTGAAATCCGACTGACCCACCCCGCTTATGGGCCCGGTTTAAAGGGGCGAGAATGGGTGCTGCGAAGTGCAGCCCAGGCCTCCGGTGCAGGGCAGAACGGCTCCCCTCTCGATTGATACCTCAAAAAAGGGTATAATAAATGCACAGTCATCGATCGTAACAGGCTTCAATATAGCAACATAAATGCAGCCACACTAAAGGAGTAATGAAGCAGTGGACGTTCTCAAGGTTTCATCGCGTTCCAAGCCTACGTCTGTCGCCGGTGCTTTGGCGGGGGTCGTCCGGGAAAAAGGGTATGTTGAAATTCAGGCCATTGGCGCAGGTGCCGTCAATCAGGCCGTGAAAGCCATTGCCATTGCCCGTGGCTATGTGGCCCCCAGTGGTCTCGATCTGGTGTTTATTCCGGCCTTTGTCGACGTATTGATCGACGGAGAAGAGCGGACAGCAATTAAATTAATGGTGGAAGCACGGCGCTAATGGTTATTACAATTCTTGCAATCGTCCTTGGATTTATTATGACATTGGGGGGTGTGGCTCCCAATGTGGCCAACGGCATCTTACATGACAAAGTGGATCAGGCCCTGAATCATCCCGAACATTTGCGGGTCAAGGTTCACCCCGAAGCCCCCAGTTTTACCCTGCTGGGGGGGCAGATGGCCTATCTCGAATTGGATGCCCAGCGCTTTACGATCTCTGAATTCCCGGTGGATTCTGTCTCTCTGCGTGTCGACCGTCTGAATATGGACACCGATCAGATGCAGTTGCGGGCCCCCACCCAAGGTGTGGTGCGGATTCGCATTACCGAAGCCGGTTTGAACAAATTTTTACAGTCGGATACCTTTCAGGCTATGCTTGAAAAGATTTTGGAAAACCAAGAATTGCTCTCTTCGTTTGGGGCGGATATCTCGATGTTGAGCATGGATCTACAAGCAGGCAAAGCTGTTTTGAGTGGTAAAGCCACGACCATGGGTGGCTTTTTTACAATTCCCTTTGAAGTGGGGGGCGTGTTTAAATTGGGCTCCGAGCGCACCATCAAACTGGCGGCGGCCAATGCTGTGACCATGGATCACCCGGTCTCTCCCGATGTGATTCAATCGGTGCTCGATGAAGTCAATCCCTTGATTGATCTGAACAAACTCAGCAACGACGATATGCAACTCTATTTCCGCGAAATGCACTTTCTCAACGATGCCATTGAGTTGGTGGCCGAAGTCGAGCTCAAACAATTGCCTGCGATGAAATAATCCGCGGTTTAAAGACAGCTAAAAGCCCCCTGATAAACGCAGGGGGCTTTTGTTTTGAGCTGTGAAAAGGGGCTGTTTAAGAAACGTGCTGGCTGACCATATTGGAAAGCTTGGCTTTGGGCACAGCACCGACAATTTGATCGGCCACTTGGCCTTCTTTAAACAGCAGCAGTGAGGGAATCCCGCTGATATGGTAATTGGTGGCAGTCTCGGGATTGTCATCGGTATTGACTTTGACAACTTTGAGTTTGCCATCATATTCTTTGGCAATTTCGTCCACCACGGGGGAAACCAGGCGGCAAGGGCCACACCAGGGTGCCCAAAAATCGACTAAGACGGGAGAACTTGCATTGAGCACTTCTTCAGCAAAATTTTGATCGTTGACTTCTTTTACGGCCATGATTGGATTGAAAACTCCTTAACCAATTCTAAGCGCTTGCAGATAAAACAGATTGGTTCTGCAACCGGATCTGAATTATAACACACGCACCAATTCCCGTTGGGGCTTAAGCTGAGCAGGGGGCTGGACTGAATGGTCGTTGGCTGTGAGGGCCAGTGGGAGCAGGTGTTGTGCTTCATAAACTGGGTTTTGTACCTGAGTGGGCGGCCAGGGATGGGCGTTCAGGCCGCCCGTTCCACGCATCGTGCGCTTCACGGGCTAAAAGTCACCCCGCCTTTGTCCATCCTGGACCGGCGGGCCTCCTATTGCCTTCTCTGCCCATCCCTGGCCGCAACTCTGCTCGAACGGGTTGAATTGGGCATTTCCCTGGATTACGGCAGTTGTACTTCAGCTCTAAAGTCAGGTAGATCTGGTATTTGACTCCCCGTTTCAAAGAGCTGCAAGAGGACGGGTTAACATAGCTATTATGGAGTCAATACGGGCAAGTGAATTGAGCTTGGAACATCGATTCGGACAGCTTTTGAGCCAAGAGGCCCTTGAGCAGGGGAATGGCCTGGCAAGGTGATGCGGGCAATAGGAGCAGTGCCGTGTCAGGAGGACACGACGGCACTGCGACTCTTAGCGAATGAAGCCCATGGATGGGCGTAATGAGCGGCCCGCATGCCTGCCAGGCCTCCCCTGCTCTGAACCACTGATAAACGGCCCAGTATCAATCTTTGACTTCCATGGTGTTTTGCTCAAAAATTTGGCGCAAAACCGGGCGCGCTTCTGCGGGGGTGCGTTCTTTCAGCAATTGGTAAGCATCCAAGGCGCTGTTAATCGCCGGCTTGTTGGTCTGGGCAAAGAGTGAGAAGATCTCTTTGAGTGAGAGGCTGAACTGATCCACACCATCGACATGGGTATCGTAAACGTCCCAGAGCACGGAAGAGACTCGCCATTCATTGCGGTTGCCGGGACAGACATCCGCAGGGGTATTTTCCATTCGGATCGGCGCGCGGCGCGGCACCAAATAGGGGCCAAAGCGGGCGTCTTCATCATTGCGCTGCAAATGAACCGCTCCAGAGAAAAAGGTCGCAAAGCCCTCTGAAAAAGCCAGGGTGCCGTTATAACATTCGTCAATTTTGTGTTGCCCACCGGTTGAATTGGCATTGAGGGCCTGATCATAAATCGCGTGGCCAATTTCATGGCCATTGACGTCCCATTGCTGGGCCCCTGTCAAATTGACGGTGTAAAAGCTGTAATAATCACCAGAACCTGGCCAGACTGTCTTGATTGTGCGTGACCACCAGCTCAGATCCATTTGTTCCCGTTCAAACAGATGGAGAGCCCGGTTATACACATCGTGGATAAAAGCCGCTTCGGCATTTTTACTGCCTTTTTCAAGGGTATAAGCCCCAGTATCTACGGCACTCTGAACACTGACCTGGGGACCGTCCCAGCTGTAGCGCTCGATATTCCAGCGGGGATTGGCAAAGCTATAACGCACCTGATAATTGCCCGGTGCCGGTGCAACCATGCTCCAGCGGCCATCGGGGCTGGTCAAGACCTGGCCCACCTTGCGACTGCCTTGGTAGAGGGCCACCGTGGTATTGGCCGCCGGTTGCAATTGGCCCTGCAAATCGTAATAATTGAACTGGCCCTGCACGTCCAAACGGCTCGAATTGAGTGGACGCTGGCCTTGGCGGCTGAGTGCCACAGCCCGAAACACGAGCTGGTTGCCTTCGCGGCGGGTGGCCTCTTGTTCGAGTTGGGGCAAGAGATTGGCTTTTAAAGGACTGCTCAATTCACTGTCGTCAATGGCTGGGCCCGTGCTCTGTTTTTGCAGGACAACGGGTGCGGCCGAGCGCAGGCCAGGGGTGGCCAAAGGCGCGCAGGCGGCCAATAAAATTGAAAGGGCCAAGAGACGCAAGGGGGTGGATTTGGACAACATAGAGAACACCTTTCTCGAACATCCGGACAGATTAAAGGGTATTTTAGCGGATCTTGGCTACGTTTCCTAGCCCCTCGGCAGTTTATCTGCCGAGGGGGCATGGGGATTTAGCGCGAAATGGTTCCAAATTCAGGCGCACCTGCATCACTGCTGCTGACAAAGAGCAGCGGCACCTGAGAGTAATAGGTCAGGCTGCGGTCAGAACCCGGTGGGGTGGCGGTAAAGCGCAGATAATAACTGCCTTGGGGCTTCAGGGGTTGATTCCAAAAGTACTCGGGCAGGGTGCTGCCTCCCATTGGGGTAAAGGGCCCAGCTGCGCCGGTGCTATAGGCCCAGCCATAGTTAAAGGCCCTGCCTGCGGAGTCAAAACGGGCCTTGACAAGCACATGGTCTGTAGACTTGACGCGTCCCGTGTTGGGATCGGAGGTGAAAAAGGGCTGGGCTTCCTGAATTTGAACCAGGGCCTGCTCCGAGGTGAAGCTCACGCTGGAACGGCTTTGGGGGTCACTGATATCCAGTTTGATATAATAGCTCCCACTCTGGGTGGGGTACCAGGTGACGGTAGACAGCGACTGCGATTCCAACGAGGGCACCGGTGTAAAGGGGCCTGTGGCATTGCTGGCATAAGACCAGCTATAACGGCCATTGGCCACTTTCACACTGGAGCGCAGGCTCACGGCTTGGCCCAATTGCAATTGTCCCAGCGCGGGTTCGGTACTGATCGCGTCACCCCGATCGGCCACAGTGACCATCGAGTTCGCTGAAATCCAAGTCGCAAGGCTGCCATCGCTGCGGGGGGCTTCGGCTTTGAGATAATAACTGCCAGGGGAAGCAGGGCTCCAATTCACACTTTTGCCTGTGGCGGGAATGGGCAAAAACGGGCCTTGGGCCGTGCTGGCATAACTCCAGATCACGTTTTCGGAACTGCTCTGATTGAGGGTCAATTGGACACTGTCACCTTTGAGCAAGCTGGCTGGGTTGGGGGTTGTGCTGAAGACACTGTCGCTGTCGCGCACGCTGACCAACGATTTTGAAGAGGTATAAGTGCGGCTTTGATTGGTTTTGGCATCAAAAGTGCGCAGGCGCAGGTAAAAATCGCCGGTGAGATTGGGGGTCCAATTGACACTGTTGCCGCTGCCCGGAATTGGAGTAAAACTGCCCTGGGGGCTGAAAGCATAAAACCAAGTATAAGTCAGATCGGGAGAGTCTGCCAGGGTGCTTTTGAGGGTGACAGCATCGCCGCGCACCAATGAGCCTGTGGGGGGCGTGGTTTGAATCACCGAATCGGCCTGGGCCACCTGTACCAGTGTTTTGGAAGAGGTATACGTGGCATTGCCGTTGCCACTTAAGACCTGCAAACGCAGGTAATAACTGCCCGCCCGTGGGGTTTCCCAGGCAATTTTTTTGCCCTCTTCGCTGATCGGGGCAAAATTGCCTTGCAGAGAGGCTGAATAAGACCAGAGGTAGCGCAGGTTTTCACTTTTTTCGTATTCAGGCAAATTGGCTTCGAGTTCAATCCTTTCGCCTTCGAGCACCACACCCGAGGCAGGGGTGGTCAAAGCCAGACGGTCGCTGTCTTGCACCCGCAGCAGGGCCGAAGGGGTGGTATAACTCGAGACACTTTGGCTCTGGCGGTTGCGCATTTCCAAGCGTAAATAATAATTGCCAATTCGGGTGGCATCCATGCGCACCTCTGGGGTATTGCCGCTGATGGCCTGCCAGGGACCGGCTTGAGAGGCGGCATAAGACCAAGTAAAGTCGTAGTTGCCTGCACTTTCCGCCTGTTTAAAATTGGCCTTGAGTTGGAGGCTGCTGCCCACGGTCACCGTGTTGGTGGGGCTGATCAGGATGCCTGGTGAGTTGAGGGCCAATTCTGAGCCTGTTTCGAGTTGCACAGGGTAGCTCAGCGCCCGATCGCCGACCAGAATCACAGACAAAGAACCATCGCCCGAAATCGGGCGGCTGGAGCGAAAGGGAAAGGTCAAACTGCCATCTGAATTGCGGGTGCCGGGAATGCGTGTTTTGCTGGTATCATAAATAATTTCAATCAGCCCCGCTGTGCGTAAATTGCTTGGCAATTTATCCACTTCGGTGATCGTCAAGGTGGCTGCTTGAAGTGCACTGGCAGCGGCCTGTAAATTGGCTCTGAGTGTGAGGGGTTGGCTATTGCCGCTTTGACTGATCAACAGGGCTGAAGGGGAGTCACAGGCATTGAGACCGAATAAAAATGAACTTAAGATGAGAGAAACAGCGAGTCTTTGTTTCATTGTTTGTTTTCCATGGTCAGGATTGTGAAATTATTTTACAACCTAAAATACTTACAATCTAAAATACCATGTGAGTCGTCTCTCTGGGGAGGGCTTTAGCGGGATTTCCATGCATAATAGGCCAAACAGGCCCAGGCCGACAAAAATGCCAGTCCCCCCAAGGGCGTGACGGCCCCCCAAGTTCGAACCCCCGTTAAACTGAGCAGGTAGAGGCTGCCCGAAAACAGCACAATACCCAGCGAAAAAAGTCGGCTGGCCCAGAGCAGCAGAGGCGTTGTGCCTTCTCTGGGAAAGAAAGGGGTCAACCCCAGCAGGGCCAGGGCATGATACATCTGGTATTTTACGCCCGTTTCAAAAATTAGCAGCAGGGCCGGTGAGAGCTGAGATTTAAGCCCATGGGCCCCAAAGGCACCCAGACCCACTCCGAGAAAGCCCCAAAGGCTTGCCATCAAAAGGGTCTGGCGTGCAGCAGGGGAAAGTGTCATTAATGGGCGTGGCTGTCAAAGCTGCTGAGATCACCCGGTTTGCGCAACATTTTGTCCACTTCGGTGGCATGAACCACTTCGTCATGAATCAAACGACGGGCATATTCTTCGAGGGTGATGGATTTGCCTTCGACCAAGGCCAGCAGGTCGCGGTAGGCTTTGATTGAATTTTTTTCGTGTTCCATGGCTTCGCGCATGATATCGCCAATATCGTGTTTGTGGGTTTCGAGCAGGGGGCCAATGCCCAGTGAGGGGTGCCCACCCAGACTGGTGATCAGCTCTCCGGCTTCGAGGGCGTGGGTCATGGATTCGTTGGCCTGCTCACGCAGCCAAGAGACAATTGGAATCCGACTATAGCCATAGACCATCAGGGAATAATGGGTATAACGCACCATTCCGGCCATTTCCATTTCGAGGATATGGTTGAGCAATTCGGTGACTTTTTTCTTATCAACTTCTTTTTCAAACATGGGTTTACTCCAAACAAAGATCAAGGGATACAGACAGTAAAAAGAGCATTGTCTGTGTCACAGGTACTTCATCTTACCGCAGATTGGGTGGTTAAGGCAGCATCCACAAACGGATTTTTAAGCTCTCAGCATCGAGCAGGGTGTTCATGATTTTGACACTTTGCTGGGCGCTGAGGCCGAGTCGGGCCGCTGAGACAAAAGGCTGTTCAGCGCTGGGCCGAATGGTTTGTGCTGTGCTCTCTGCGTAAAAGGGCGTTTTGAGGGCCAAAGCTGAACGAATGGCGGGCAAGACTTCTTGCTGCAAGGTCTGTTTGACATTTTCGGGCTGTAGACGTTCTTCTTCAAGCAATTCGCTGGGGTCCCAATCTGTTGAGACGGCTGCTTGTGGGGTGCTGCGCAGGTGAACCATTAAGGGCTGAGTGGCGTGGATATTTTGAGCGGTTTCAACTTCGATTTCGAGATCCTGGCCGGACAATAAATTCAACTTGAGGGCCTGCACCTCTGCCAGCAAAACCTGAACCCGACTGCCTTCACTTTGGGGCAAGCCCATTTGTTGGGCATAGGCTTCAGTGAGCTCCAAAATCTTGGCCACAGTGGCTTCTGCTTGGCGGGCAGACTGACTGGGTGCTGTTTCGAACCTGAGCAGGGTTTCATGGGCGTGGGCCAATACCCACTGCTGCCGCTGGCTGGGCTGAGTTTGGGCTGCTTGGGGACGCTCCGAACGGCCCGTACTGGGGCGCTTTTGAAAGGGGATGGCACGTTGCTCAGCCGCTTGCTGAAAGCCTTGCGGAGAAAGGGGCAACGCCTGGAAGTCAGCTTCTTTAAAATCACTGTCCCAATTGTCTTCACTCAGCTCATCATGGGCAGACCCGGCCCTGCGCCTTTGCACGGGATGGTTGCTGAACACGACCTGAACGGGGGGCGTTTCTGCTGACTGTGTCGCAGCGGGTGTCTCTTGCGTCTCTGCTGTAGGTATTTCTTGAGATTCCGCAGCAGGCGCTGTTGCTTTTGTGCTGGAAAGGCCCGTGTTGGTGCGCTTTTGCCAGTGTTTAAACGTTTGGTTGATCTGGGCCAATTTCTCTTCTTGGACTTCCATCTGGGAGATGACCAATTCATCTGGATTGAGCAGAACCTGCCGGTCATGGGGGGAGAGCAGCAAAAAGAGCGAAAAGAGCCCTGCAGACAGTGCCATACTCAAGACAACCGTCATAAACGTGCTGGTGTGTTTGGGTCTGAGTGAAAAGAGCGACAGCTTTTTTTTGCCAATTTTTCGACCGAGTTCATTGCCCAAGAGGGCGCTGATGCCCCCAGAGAGCACGAATAGCAATAAAATCCAAGCAGCCGGCTTCACGTTAAATACCCAGTCTTCTTAAACATGCTCAAAACACCAGACCTGAAAAATGCGGATTTCCCTACTCCCAGTCTAACATTCTCTCCGGTGATTGGTGAAATAATTGCAAAAGCGTCTCCAGCTTGGCATTGAGTTCGTTCCATTCCGATTGGGCTTCCGAGCCTTTGACAATGCCAACCCCTGTAAAAAAACGCAGCATTTGCCGATCGGCCAAGAGACAGCGCAGGGCCACGGCAAATTCCGCTTGATCCCGACTGATCCAGCCAACAGGTCCGCTGTACCAGCCGCGATCCCATTTTTGGTGCTTTGCCAACCAGGTCAGAGCGGCTTGGCGGGGGGCGCCCCCAACTGCAGGGGTCGGGTGCAAACAGGCCAGAATATCGCCATCTGTTGTCTGGGGGCTTAAATGCCCCTTCAAGGCTTGACGCAAGTGTTGAACGGGGCCGCTTTTGACCAGTTCGACAGGGGCCGTCTCTGTTCCCGAGTCACAGAGTGTTTTCATGGCTGTCTCTAAAAACTCCCGTACCAAATTGTGTTCGTGCCGTTCTTTGGGGTTGGTCAATAATTCATGTTGCCATTGGTCTTGCCGGATTTTTTCGGCACTGGATCGGCGGGTGCCAGCCAAGGCTTCGGTTGACAGGGAGCGGCCTGTGCGCTGGTAGAGGCGCTCAGGGGAGAGGCCCGCAAAAAAAGTCTCGGGTGACCACTGAAAATAATAGAGATAGCCAGGCCAATCGCGGTTTAAGAGAGTCAAGAGCAAATCCAGGCCTGAAAAAGGGGTTTGAGCCAGATAAGCCACTTCGCGTGCCAAAACGGCCTTTTGCAGTTCTTTCTGTTCAAAGGCCTGTAAGAGCGCTGTAATTTGCGCTTCCCAGCCTGGACGATCGGGTTGGCATTGTTTAAATTCTAAACGGGGCAAGTGGGGGGCTTCAGGCTCTTGAAATGGGATTTGCAATTCATACAGGGCCCGTTCTAAAGCGTGCAGATCGTGAGAATCTGCCAAACGGGCGTTCAAACAGAGTTTGGACTGGCCTTCATTCACAATTTCGAAGCGCGGAATCACGAAACGGCAGGGAGCAAAGGTCTGCCAGGCTGAATGGCGCGGGGCTTCAGAGGGAAACGCCAGGCCGCCATAAGCGCGAATTTCAGGGGGAGCCAAAGCCAATTCTGCAGACAAGCTCTTCAGGCAGGCCGCTGTTTCGTCCGTGTGCTGGGTTTGTATCTCCCAGGCCTCTCCCCAACCGGCCCGCGTTTCATTGCCATCGCGGTTGCGCCAAAAAAAACGAAAGGGGCTAGATTGACTTGTCAGCCAAGCCACGGCTGAAAAGTGCTGGAGAGGAACTTGCAATTGCACCCATTGCGGAGTGTTTGTCAGGGTCAAACCCCTGAGTTGCATTTGCAAATCTGCTATTTCGGGAGAAAACGGGCGTGCCGCTGTGCTCATAAAAGGTATCCTTCGCGTCTACTCTCAGTTTAGCCGCTGTTCCAGAACCCCCGCAATGCCATCCGCTATTACGCTTGGTTTCAAATTAAGGTTAAAATGCCTCTATGTATTGGCAATCTCTTTTTTCAGATTTAAATTTTGACCCACACTTTCGCCCCGGCATGGAGTGTCTGCTCTTGTTTCGGGCTGTGGCCGCTGAGTTGGCTGTGCTGCCAAGTTGGGTCTGTCAAAGCCCAGACCAGGCAGCGACCTCACCTTTGCCTTTGCCAGAAACCGCCGACCGCATCTGGCAGCAGCGAGCGCTGTATGGCTTGGGCGAAAAAGCGGATAAAGCCGCTCAAACAGGCATTTTATTGCAGCATTGGCCTGTCCAGATTCAGGCCCAAGGCACATTGCGCTTGGACCCCGATTATAATCAAGATCAGCTGTCTGTCTCCTTGCTGGGCGGTGCTGAGCCCACAGAGCGCCAAGAAAGTCTGCTCGACCAACGCCCGCTTTGGGAGCTTCCCAGCGAGTCAGATCTGTGGGCGCGTTTACAGCATCTGTCTGCGCAGATTCGCCAACGGGTTTTTGCCGAAAAACTGCGCATCGAATGGATCGATGATGGCGAAACTCTCTGGCTGACAGGGCTTTGCCCGGTTGACGAGATCCTTTTTCAAGCCGGAGACTGGCAACTCTTGGCCCTGGAGGAATCGCTGGCGGCGGCGCCTGAGCCCCTGTTTAATCTGATCTGCAGCAGTATCTCCGAAACTGTGGCCCAACAATGGGCCAAAGATTTCTGGCCTGACTTGCCTGTGGCAGAGCGGGCCTTTGATCTTTTTCAGGGGCATTTGTATGTGCATCAGGGGCTGCTCGAACGTTTAAACCAACAGGTCAAAGACCTTTCCTGGGCCCGTTGGTGGCAAATTTGCCGTCAGGAATTAAAGGCCTTGGAGCGCCAACGCAGCTATTTTTTAGAAACCTTTCAGGTGCCCCATGTGGGGCTCTTGGGCTATTGCCGTCAATTGGAAGATCTTTACGCAGCTTTTTTTCAACACAGTTTTCGCTCCTCGCTTTTATTGGCGCGGGGCTGCGATTATCTGGCCCGTAAAAATGTGCTGGAGATCTTGCAAAAATCCCATCTCAATCCCCTTTCGGGGTTTTTGATGGCCCTGCAAAATCTGCGCGATCTGGCCCAGACTATTTTGGTCAAAACCCCGGATATGCTGCCTGAAAAATTGCCCAACCACCCCAGTTTTAAACAGAGTTGGCAAGTTTTCCTGTCGCAATTTGGCCACCGTGGTTTTCAAGAGCTTTCTCCGGCGGCCCAGCGTTTTGCCGATCGGCCCGCCCTGATTCTGGAACGCCTGTTTTTGCCCTGGCAGGTCTTTCGTTCGGAACCTGAACAGAATTGGAAAACCCTCTTTTTTCGGCCTTTCTGGCTGTTCTTGGCAGCGCTATTGGACCAACGTGAACATTTCAGATCCGATGGCCTCTGGGCGATTTTTCAGGTGCGCAAACAGATGGCGTTGCTGATCGACAAAGCGGTTCAGGCGGGCCAATTGGCGCAGGCTGACGATTTTTGGCTCTTGAATTTTGAAGAGGTGCAATGGCTGGATCAAGGGGGCAGCATCCCGGCTGAATATACCCAAAAATTGCGGCAAGCTTGGCAAAAACAGGCGGGGTTGGCCTTGCCCTCGCGGCGCCGGGATTTTGATGCCTTACAACCGCTTGCCGAAGGGGCTTTGGCACAGCCTGTTCAGACCAAGCCCCTGGCAGCCCTGGGATTGGACGAACGCGAAGGCCAGATTTGGCACCCGCAAAGGCCCGAAGAGACCCTGCCAGCAGAGTTTAAACCCTGGAGCAGTATTCTGGTGGCCCAAAACCTGGACCCCGGTGTTTTATTGCAGCTTTTACAGACCTCGTCGGTGGTCTTGGGGCAAAGCAGCGATCTCAACGGCGGCATCAGCCTCTTGCGCGAGATGGGTGTGCCCGCGCTTTTGGGTTTGGAAGATCGCCACCACCAATTGCAGACAGGTCTCTCGGTAGCTCTTTCAGCCTCTGCTCTGGAGCCGATTACAACAAGCATTCCACATTGAGAATCAGCTCAGCGTAAAAATGTTCGCAGAGCACTACGGCAATCAGCGAGGCCACTGTGGATTTTCCGAGTTTTTCTTCAAAGATATCGATCAGGGTCAATTCTGCTTCGGTGGTTAACATCCAGGGGTTTTCACAGAGCAATTGGATCAAATCGCCATAACTCAGGCTCATGACCAGCTCAACCGACATGTCTTGGGCAAAATTGGCAATCTCTAAATAATTTTCGCGATCGACTTTTTGTCCGGCATAGGGAAAACGCTGTCGCAGTTGATCCAGCAAGGCTTCCAGCGATTCCGAATTGCGAAACCAATTGTCCATTGTGATTTTATCAATCACTTTGGGAATCATCGAGCGCATTTCAACCAGATTGCTATACGAACTCATGAGTGGGCTCTCATTCTCGGGAAAAAATTCAGCTCTTTAACTATACCTTTTTGCAGGCGGGCAGTGTAAAGCCTGTTATTGCCAGCGCGGTGCGAGGTAGGCGTTCCAGAGATTGCCCAAATGATCGATCTGTTCGACATGGCTGCGGGCCACATTGCCCGCATAACCTTCGACGTGAAAATCGCCCCGATCGGCCCGCGTGTTGGGGGCAATTTTGTCTCCATAGCGATTGGTGTACTGCCAGGCCGCAGAGGGGGCTGTACTGCTTTGGCGGGTGGCTCCGGCCTGTTTGAGAATATAGTCGGCAGCGTCTGTTGAACTGGCATAGGTCGGTTTGATCGCCGAATGGCTGATCACCATCAGTTTTTGGCCCTGGCTCGCCGCTTTGGCAAAATCGACAAAAGGCGCGTGGGCAGCTGGGTTGGGTTTGCCTGCACTGCCGTAGTGAATGCCATCGAGCACAACCACAGCATCGGTGCGGGCGGCCACCGCTGGGTTGGCGAGGGCGACCTGCAAAGGGGCGTAACCGGCGCTGAAGCTGCCCATTGCCAAGCGGCCAAGCTGAACCTGGGGGCCGTATTGTTTGCGCAGTTTGGCCAAAACGGTTTCCATGATTTGGGGCACAAAGCTGCTTTGGCCAAATTTTTCCATCATGGCTGCCGACAACCCCGCTGTTTCGGCACTCACGACCACGGCATTGACGCCGCCTTCGCCATAGCGCTGGGGCACGTCGCCGCGAAATTGGATAATTAAATCGACTGTGCCATCGGGTTTAACCGGATTTTGGGGCATATACATCTGCACGCCTTCGCGCAATTGCACGGGTTTTTGAAAGCTGATCTTGGGAAAAGGGCCAGCATTTGAGGTCTGCGTTTGGGCCTGAATGTGGGTCTGGGTTTGTGGCTCTTCGAGAAAGGGCAAACTCAGGGCTTTGCCCGTGGTTGATTGCGAGACGGCACCCATTTGAATCAAATCGCTGCGGGGAGCGCTGGGGGGGATGGCCAAAATGGGGGGGGGAACGGCTAGGGGGGGAGCAGAAGGACCGCTGGTTGGGGCTGTTTTAAAAAAACGCGAAAAGAGCAATTGGGGATTTTTTAAGCTGTCCCCCAGTTGATGGGTCATGTTTGGCCTCCCGGCAGCAGTCTCTTTTTCTTTTATCGCCGTTTTTGTCGGGAACTTGGTTCAAGTTTCGATTAAATTTCGTTTGTGGGGTGGGGCTGTCTGCCAAAGCACGGCGGTGAAGATTTGTGCTGCTGCGAAACGGAAATAGACCCGAAAATATTGGTCTGAGGGCAGTTCGGGGTGCAGGGTTTCTAACAGCGTGATTTCAAACTGGTCAGGGGCTGTCTGTTGCAATTCGGCTGCCTGAAAGTCAAAAAACTTCTGAACTGTGGGATACAGGGCCTTGTAAAGACTCTCTTTGGCTGAAAACAAGAGGGTGTAATAATCTATCTCAGCGAGCGAATCGGGCTGTCTTATCCGTTCATTTGCTGTGCTGATCTTGTCTTTGACGGCCTTCAGGGTTTTTTCGGACATCGGCGTTTCATTGTCGAGCCCGATGCCCCGACAGGCTGCGAGGGGGGCGACCGCAGCTGAAACATGGGTTAAGCTGTGGCTGATGCTGCCCACCCAGCCTGGGGGCCAGATCGGCTCTCCGACAGGGCCTGTACCCACTTCCGGGGGTGGGTTCAGCCCGGCTTGTTTGAGTGCTTCGCGGGCACAGTAGCGCCCAGCCAAATACAGGGCCTGCCGCTTGGGCACCGCGCTGTGCAAATTTTCGGGCAGGTGCAAGTCTGCCTGCAGGGCCTGTGCCACTGCTGTGTAATCAGCGGGAGCAAGGCCCAGGCTGAAATAGCCGCGAATGGCAGGCAGGGAAAGGGGCGGCGGGAGTATTTGGCAAAAAGGGGGCGTGTGAATGGGGGGATTCCTCTGGGTTGGGCTGTTTCTATTTTAGCGGGAAGCGGTAATTTTGGGGAAATGCCAGCTTCCCCTCGGTGTTATACTGAAACATCTGAATTTTCACACAGGTGGGCCCCATGGCTGAACGTCCCTTTGATGGCTTTAAAAAAACCGGTCCCGATGCCGAACTCGAAGAGCGCATCGCCGCTCACTGCGAACGTTTTGGCATTTCGCCCCTGGAGGCGATCCAGCTCTTTCCCGTTTTGGCCCGCCGCCAGTGGCTCAAGCGTTTTTTGGCCCACAGCCAACTCTTTTTGCAGACCTTGGAAGTGCCCGGTGATATTGCCGAATTGGGGGTCTTTCGCGGCCTGGGGCTGATGACCTGGGCCAACTTATTGGAGGCCCACTGTGTCGGTGACCGCACCAAAACGGTCTATGGTTTTGACAATTGGCGTGGGTTTACCCAGATCGATGATGCAGACGGGGCCAATCATGCCCAGACCCACAAAGAAGTGGGCGGCTTTTCGCCGGAGGCCTTTTATGACGAATTGCAATCGGCCATTGAACTCTTTGATGCCGATCGCTTTGTGCCCTGGAAAGCACGGGTCAAACTGATCGAAGGCAATATTGAGACCACAGCTCCGGCCTTTGTGGCCGACAACCCCGGCGTGCGTTTTTCTTTGGTGCATTTTGACTGCGATTTGTATCAGCCCACGCGGGCCGCGCTGGAGGCCTTTTGGCCCAAACTCTCGCGCGGTGGCATTTTGCTCTTTGATGAATACGCGATCAAAGAGTGGCCCGGAGAGACCCAAGCCGTGGATGAATTTTTGGCCGACAAACCCACTTTGCAAGTCAAAACCCTGCCTTGGACCAATGTGCCCGCCGGCTATTTGGTCAAACCGTGAGTGCTACCATGAGCGTGGATTTGACTTTTTTTCAGCAACACGGTTACCAAGTCTGTCGCGGGGTTTTGAGCCCGGCAGAGATCGCCCGCTTGTCTGAGTTTCTCAATTTGGCCCTGCTGCAATGCACAGAGCAATTACAAAACATTCTCAATCTGCCTGATCTACAGGCTTTGGGCGATTTTCTTGAAGCCTGTGAGCAAGACCCGGCCCGTTTTGAGGCCTTGCCAGCAGACATTCGCCAAATGTTGGTGGGGCATTTTAGCCTGGAAACCCGTTTAAACCCTGTGCTTTGGACCATTCCCCGCAGTGCGGGGATACAAGACCTTTTGGCGGCTGTTTTTCCGGGGCAAACGGTCAAAATGCATATGCCTCCCACAGCCCGTTTTGTCTTGCCCGGTCACCGTTGGTCTGGGGTGCCTCCCCACCAAGACATTTCTTATAACCGCCATATGTTGGACTTTGTCACGATTTGGGTGCCGCTCGTTCCCATTGATGCCCAATGTGGGGGGGTGGTCATCCATGAGGGCACCGGCGATTTGCCTGAGCAACCGCTGATACCTCCCAGCCCAAATACGGCCAAGCTCTTCTGGCAGTCGGGGGTGGCAGATCTGGGCCATCCCCAATTGCGACCCGAATTTGAGCCGGGTGATGTCTTGCTGCTCAATCGCTGGGTTTTACATGCCTCAGCGCCCAATCTCTCTGAACGTACCCGTTTGAGTGTAGATTGTCGCTTTTTTACAGGTCAGAGCCAAAAACATGCCCTTGATTTGCAGCATTGGCAGGTTTTAGAACCAATCTCATGCTGATGCCCTTTCTCTTATATGATGGCGTTTTGTGGCTGCTTTTTAGCCTCAGTCATGGCCTGGCCCTGGGGGGGGCTTTGTTGCTCGGCCAATGGCTCTGGATGCACCTGCCTCTGGTTTTGCTGGGGGTTTTGCTGCCCAGTTTGGGGCTGGTTTATCTGCTGGGACTTTTTCTGGTGGTCAGGCTCTTGAGGTTGTTTTTGCCCCCCCTCGAAAGCGGTTATCACGCCGTGCCAGGCAGCACTGGTTTTTATGTCTGGACCCTGCATTTTACGCTCAATCGCCTGATTTGGCTGCATCCGCTCAAAAACCTGATTCTCTACTCGGCGACCTTGCGCTGGCTGGCCTTTCGCGCCCTGGGGGGCAAAGTCGGCTTTTCGACCTCAATTTCGGCAGATGTTGACTTTGTCGATTTGCCCCTGATTGAAATTGGCAGCGATAGCTTAATTGGCTCTGGCTCATTGCTCAGTGGGCATTTTATGAGCACCGAAAAATTACATCTGGGGCCGATTCAGATTGGCAAAAATGTGAATATGGGCGGCAATTGCCAAGTTGGCCCCCATGTCAAAATTGGCGATGGTACCTGGATTGGGGCGGATTGTAGCTTGGCTCCGCTGGTGACGATCGGCCAGAATTGCCGAATTGAACCCCTGTCGGTTTTGCCACCAGGGACTGAATTGGCAGATGGCGAAACTTGGCCTCAGTACGAAGGCCTTCAGTGAGTGTGTCTTAGAATAAAATACTCAGACAGGTCAAAGCCCCTTCGGCTTTGCTCAACTCGGAGGTATCCATCCACACCACGGATTTTCCCAACGCTTGCAGTTTTTCAGCGGTGCGTGGAAAGCCCGTTTGCACACAGAGGTGCTGCTCCACCCGCAGCACATTGGCCGCAGCGGGTTCTTCCGGGGCGACTGGGATGATTTTAAGTCCTTTAAAGACCGAGCTATCCAACCATTCGGGGTTGAGCAGCAGGGTTTGATCGTCAATCGCGGTGCAGGCCGATTTCAGGTGCAAGCTGGCCTCGGTTGCCACTGGCACGACACGGTACCCCAAGGGCTCAGCCCAGGCCTTCAAGGCCTGAATACCCGCTGCATTGGTGCGGCTGGAGAGACCCGCAAAAAAGGTCGTCCCGACCCGCAGCACATCGCCCCCTTCGAGGGTGGCAGGCAGTTCGACCCGACTCAATTCAAGGTATTTTCCCAGTGCTTCAGCAATCAAAGGCGTTTCGCCCCGGCGTGAGGCCACGCCCATCGAGGTAATCAGGGCCGATTGCCCTGCGACAATGGCTGTGTCTTCGACAAAACAGGCATCGGCAAAGGCCACATTGCCAGAAAGGGTGATCACCTCCACACCCAAGCTAACCAGGGTCTCGCAATAGTGCCGATGTTGACGCTCTGCCAAGGCCAGATCAATGGCAGAGCGTCCGACAAAGGTCAGCTCACATTGCGCAATCTGGGGAGATACGATGTGAGTCAGGGCCCGCAATTGGGTCAAGTGCTATTGCCCTTTCAGGCGCAGAGCGGCCTGCAAGATGTCGAGCGACCATTGGCTCTCTTTGTCCAGACTCAGGGCATTGCCATCCCGGAAAGCGTCATCGCTCCAGTCGACCATTTTTCTGAGGGTCTCGGCAGAGAGTTTATCTGCCAATTTCTTGGCAGCATCGGGCTCCAGGCCTTTGAGCATATTGTGAATAAAGTCATCGGACTTGATGCTCGTGCTGCTCCAGCGGCCCATGATATCGTTGAGAGCTGCGTCTGCGCCAGGGCCATAACTTTCCACCACTGTGGCCATAATCTTGCCGAGTTCAGCCCTGTCTTCGAGTTCGTCGGAGAGGCGCTGGGCACCGTTTAAGCTGGAGCTGCCCAGGCTGTCGACCAAGGGCTTGAGATCGCCTGTTTTGGCGGAATCGCGCAGGATATCGTGGATCAAGGTCTCGGACTGGGCGGGGGTCCAATAGTCCATCAGATCGCGCATAATCGCAGATTTGGCGTCGCGGTTGCCCAGCTCTGCCAAGGCACGAATATTTTGCACATTTTTGTTAAAATCTCCCAGGCCGAGGGTATCACGCACAAAGCCGGGCATTTTGGCACCCACTTTGGCCGAGAAATTGTTCAGCGCACCCGCCATATATTGGATTGTGTCCAAAGAGAGTTTGCCTTTGAGTTTGTCTTTGCCCAAAGTCATGGCAGCATTCACAATTTCCCCTTTGCGCGGCCCAAACCAGGAGTCCTGGCTGACGTTTTTAAAGGCCCGTTCAATTTGAGTGCGATTGCCGCCTTCGAGCACCCAGCTTAGCGCTTCACCGGCTTTGTTGACGTCTTTGAGCTTGGTGATTTGCGCTGAGACGGTGTCCAACATCCGGGCCCGTGAGGCACCGGCTGCGGGTGCTAAACCCTGGCCGCCCTGCAAGAGGGTTTTGACTGCTTCAAAGTCATTGCTCTCAGCAAAACGGGCCAAAATTGCTTCACGGCTGCCTTCACCCAATTCCAGTTTGCTGTCGCGGGCCAGGGTATTCCAACTCTGGCGCAATTTGTCGATCGGCATCTCAGCTATCAGGGCATTGAGATTGCTCTGCAGGGCCGCCCGGTCACCGGGGGCCATGTTACCTGCCTGGCGTTCCAGGCGTTCCAAGGTTTGGGCAAAGGCCTCTGGGTTGCTGTTAAACGCCGCTTTGAGCTTGCTCTGGTCGGCACTGGCCAAAATCGCGGCCAAATCACTGTCTGAAGAGCGCGACATGATCTCCAGGGCATTGCGGTGATCTCCCACGTTGAGCAATTGCTGCACCTGTTGGTTGCCCATTTGGGTGCCTGCGGCGGCAGCCAGTTTGAGCATAAATTCGCGATCGGTCGGAGTTACCCAGCCCCGATCGAGATTTTCGGTCAGTTTTTTGACCAGGTCTTGACCCAGATGCTCTTTGATAATGCCCAGACCTTTGGTTTCATTGCCGGGACGGCTGGCAAAGTCCTGTAATTCGCGCATAAAAGCGCGGGTGATATTGTCGTCTTGGACCAAATAGCTGGAAAGCTCGCGCACGGTTTTGCTGATCTGATCGGCATTTTCGCGGCTACCCCCTTCGGAGGTCACCATCCAGGCCAAGACCTTGCCCGCGTCTTCGTTCGAGAGCTGTTTGGGAATCTCGGCACTCAGGTCCTTGCCGTTTAAACGCAGATTGCTCATCAGCTCGGGCAATTTGCCCTCGTCTTTGGCCTGGCGGATCAAACTCATGGCCATATCTGGTGAGGTGCCTTTGTCGAGCAATTGGGCCACCATCTGGCCACGGGTGGCGGGGGAGAGGGTTTGCAATTTGGGCAGCATGGCTTCGAGGGCTTTTTTGGCCTCGTCTTTGCTGGGCACAGGCAGGGTTTCGGCTGTGCCTGGCGGCTTTTTAAAGTCACCGTCAGCCGCTTCATCCAGCAAACGCACCATTTTAAGTTTGTCTTCTTCACTCAGGTCTTTAAGCAATTTGTCCAGATCGCGATCTTCGCGGTATTGGCGCATGCGCTCCAAGAAGTTCTGGGTTGAAAAATCCGCAGGGGGGGGCGTTTCGACAGGCGGTTTCACGGGCTCTACGCTGTCTGTGTCCGTGGGGGGCGCAGGAGGTGGGACGTCCACAGGGGGCGCAACAGGGGGATCGCCACCGGGGGTCACGGCTGGGTCGCTAGAACCGTTGGGATCTGTCGTGACGGGCGGCGCTGTCGTGACGGCATCTTCTTTTAAGAGCCAATCCACAATTTTGATAATCCGGTTGGCTTTGGCGACATCGGCATCGGTGATTTTGGTGTGGGTAAGGTTGCCGGAGCCATTTGCCCCGACAACCGCACCGCCAATGACCGTGCCACTTTGATTGCCTCTGCTTTCTTGCTGTTGCTGTGCTGCTTGTGCGACCAAGCCGCCGGCCAGGGCTTTGATGGCATTGAGATCGGCTTTGCTTTTTTCGGTGAGTTTGCCATCGGGGCCTTTTTGCCGCAAGGTTTGCAGCAAAATCCGCAAATTGGCTGCCGGATGGGGCGTTGGGTCGAGATCGTTGGCGGGTGGCGCATTGTCATCGACACCCATCAGCAGATCAAAGCGCATTTTGTTGGCATTGGGGCCATCGAGCTTGGCAAAATGTTCGGTTGCCAAGACCTGCATGACTGAGCTTTTGAGTTGCAGCGATTCCCGTCCCCTTGAAACGCCATTATAAATTTTGACCAAGGCGGCTGAATTGTCTTTGTGGGGGCCGAGTAATTTGGCGATGGCCTGTGTTTTCTCTGCCGCTGAGCCATGTTCTAAAATCAGGGCCAACATTTTTCCCTGTTCAGGATCCGCAAATTTGCTGGGGTCGAGCTTGCCCATGAGATCTGTCAATACCGCCTGTTTTTCTGAGGCGGGGGTATTGGCAGCAGCCAACTTCGCAGCTGTTTCTGTCAACGCTGAGGCGGGAGCAGCATCAGCGGGAGCAGCATCAGCGGGAGTGGCATCAGCGGGAGTGGCATCAGCGGGAGTGGCATCAGCGGGAGTGGCATCTGCTCCCACAGGAATATCTTCCTCTGGGGCTGGGACCGGGATAGGGGGCTCGGGGGGGGCTATGGCGGCTTGCGGATCGGTGCCGAGTTGATCGACCAAATCACTGAGTTTCTCAAGTGCTTGGGGGTCATCGGGTTTGGCTTGTAAGGCTTCCAGGGCCTGTTTGAGCACTTTTTTACTGTTTTCGGGGATTTCGTTTTTGCTCAGCAATTCTTGGGCTTTGTTTTGCACCGCTTCGCGCACTTTGCCTGTCTCTTGCTGGCGGTGTTCTTTGACCAAATTCAGCAATTCACGCATTTCACTGGCAGGAATGTCTTGGGGCTTGGCGAGCATCCGATCGAGCATTTTTTCTGCGAGGGTGGCTTTGTCTGCGGCAAAGAGATTTTGAATCATGCCGCTCTGGCTTAAACGGCTGGATTTTAACGCTTGGGGTTGGGCCGGAGTGGCTGAACCTGCCGGTTGGGTTGGGGTTTCAATCTGAAAACCGACAGGATCAAATTCACTGCTCTCTTTGGCGCTGCGGGCCAGTTCACTGACCACATTCTGACTGTCTTGGACCCGGTTTTGCCCGTCGAGACTGCCATCGAGGGCATCAGCGATCATGCTATTGGCTGTTTGGAGTTCATCGGGTGTCGCTTGGCTGGGATCTTCTATCCCCATGCCTTTAAGGAATTCCGTTTGTAATTCTTTGTATTCGCTGGAGTCCAGAACGCCAGCGCTTCCCCCTGTGTTGATCTTGTCCTGAACGCGTTTTTCTAAATCCTGTTTGAGGCCGGGGTTGCTTTGCAGGTGGGCTCGAAAACTCACACCAAGTTGGGGGTTGACGGATGTCATAATTGCTCCTGTTTATCTGGATTTAAAAGGTCTACTTTCAATTCGGGTCTGATTACGGGGTTGCACATGGGAATGATCATGGGGCTGTTCGCTTGAGCATATTTTCTAAAATTTGTCTTAAACGGGCAGAGTCAGGCGGGCCAGAACCCATATTGTCGAGCAAATAGCGGGCAAATTCTTCCCGGCTGGGAATGGGCATGGGAATCCCCGTGGCCTGAGAATAGGCCTGAAACGTGCGGTTCATCAATTGCCAGGCTTGGTTAAATTGGGGATTGTCGATCAATTGTCTGACCACTGCAGCGCGCTGACCACCTTGGGCGCGGATTGAGCTGTCTCCGGCCGGACCACTGGCCCCACTGGCCCCACCACTCGCGAGGGGGCCAACCAGCGTAGAAACAGCTGTCAGCGCTTCGCTGACTCGGCGGGCTGCACTCCCCAATTGGCCCATGGCCCTGCTCATTTCGGCTTCTAAGCGCTGAGACTGGACCAGGGCATAGGTCAAAACACTGCTGGGACTGACGCTGCGCCCATCGGTATTGCCGTAGGTCACAGAGCGCACAAATTCAGGATCATTTAACATGCCCTGAAAGCCCTGGGGCAAATAGTCCTTAAAGCGATCTTCTTCAGACGGGTTGAGATAGCCCTGGGCCCGCAATTTGGCCAATGCCAGAATCATGGCACGGCCCTGTATCGCTTGGTCGCCCCCATAACCCAAGGTCGAGAGATGGCTTTCGAGTGCACCCACGGCCTCGTTGGGAATTGAACTGTCTCCCAAGCCCTGCAGGCCTCTACCGACAAAGTCTTCTTCAAATTTGGCCATTTCTTCGCGCAGGCCTTGGCGCTGCTCTTGGCTCAGATCATTGCGACTGAGTTGTGCCAGGACGCTGTTATAGCGTTCTTGTAAATAATTCATGCTCCAGCCACTTTCAGAGGGCGCTGTCTGGGGAAGCGGTGCGGGCGCTGGGGCTGCCACAGCTGCGGGTTCGTCGGCCAGGGCTGAACTGGGCCGAGTCTGTGTTCCCGCTGTGTGTTCAGGCAGATCTGCGGCTTGGCGCAAAGCTGTATAATCCCGATCCAAACGGGTGGCCAGGGCTGGGGTGAAGCGAATCGGGTTCTGGCCATAACCCAAAACCCGATTGAGGGCTTCTTTGACCTGTTCTTTGCTATAACCTGAATTTTCAGCCATCCGCATAATTTCGCTGCTGTTATAGGGATTGCCTTGTAAGCTGTTCATCACCAAAAACTTGAGCATCGAACGGCGCAAGAGTCTTTCGGGGTCGTAGGTAAAAACCCGACTCGATTCGGCAAAGTCTTCGCTGGCGCTGATCGAACCATAGTCACTGGCGGCGGTGCGATCATTGTGTAAGTGATCATGAGAATCATTGCTGCTCATATGAAAGACGCCAAATTCGGCTTGGTTGCCCTGATCCTGGTCAAAGAAACGCCCCCAATTGTCGAGCACCTGCAAATTGCCCTCTTTGTCGAGTTGGCTTTCCCACAAATGGCTGACTTCATGAGAGACCAATTGTTCGGCCATGTCGAGGTTGCTGCCAGAATCCATGACATTGAACCAACTGCCGACCAGACGCTGGGCGGTTTCACTGTCAAAGACACCGTTGGTCATGCCACGAATCAAACGCAGATCTTCTGCCAGCGGGCCGGCTGTCTCCGTAGAGACCTGACGGCTGGGGGTGAGCAGGGTCTGCATATGGGTGGTCACATCCCGCAAGATCTGAGAAAATTGCCCAGGATTGGCTTCGAGACGTTTAAACTGGGTCTCAAAAAACTGAAGCGACTCCAGGCGTTTGCCTGCAGGGATTTGTTTGTCGTCTTCGAGTCGCTCTTTGAGGGTATTTAAAACCAGGGTCATTTGAAATTGGCGCACAGCGTCTTGGGTCCGATTGCC
>JBFWRL010000006.1:66989-79851 GCA_050248915.1 Candidatus Sericytochromatia bacterium | reverse complement strand
TCAGCATTCGCGATATTCTCGGTTTCTAACACACCTTATCCTGGCAGATACAGACAAAGCCCCTGGTGAAATTCACCGGGGGCTTTTCGCTGGGGAGAGAAAGCGCTTCAAGGCCTTCTCTCCTGATGTTTAAAATTTAGAAGCGGAAACGCAGGTTCAGTTCGCCACCAATATCACCAAAAATGGTGTTGCTGCCAGCATTCATGTAACGGGTATCTTTATAACCCAATTCCACAGAGAAGAGGCTGTAAGCGGGAATGGTGACACCCAGGAAAGCGTCGTTCTTCCACTGCATATTGTCGTTGATATTGCCTGTTTGACCAATGAAATAGGTGAAGGCATCACGGGCGACAATGCTGAACCAAGAGCCAATGGGGATTTCCAGGTCAATCCGACCACGGGGACCGTGGTTGGCGTAGCTGTAATTCACACCAAAGAGCTGCAGGTAATCGTAGCCCACACCGACCATCAGGCCAACGTCTTGGGCAGAGCCCTGAAGTTTCCAGAGCAGACCGCCACCGGCAGTCAGACGGGAGCTCAGATCGGTTGAAATTTTCTGACCAGTGGCATCGGTTTGGTTGGCTTTAAATTTGCCACCTTCATACATCATCCAATCGCCGTGTAAGTCAATGCCGAAGTGGTTGTATTCATTGGCGCTGAGCGGAGTCCAGTCTAGGCTCAGGTTGGGGCCATAAATAAAACCAATGGCATTGGGATCCGTGGCAGTGGCCGCATTGGAGACTTTGAAATCACCCCCAACGCGAATGTCCAATTTCTTCACAGGAACCTTGGTGGCCACAGGCACAGGAGTGGGTGTGGGTGCAGGGGTCGGTTTGGCTGTGGGAACCGCTGTGGGAACAGGCGTGGGTGTCGGAGTCAGGGGGATCAGATAGGTATCCACGTAACGGATAAACTCACGGATAGTGGCTGCTGCTTCGTAGCGGGTCAGGCGCTTGCCACCGCGGAAAGAGGCGTCTGGATAGCCGTCCATGATTTGGTATTTGTCGACAATTTCGTTGACCGCTTTGGTGGCCCAATGATCCGCAGGCAAATCTTGGAGTTGGCTGACGCGATCGCGGCGAGCCAGTGAAGGAGAAGTGCCTTTGCTTTCGAGCAGGGTGAAATAATTGTACATTTCGAAGGCAATTTCGTAGCGGCTGATGGGTTCGTCGCCCATAAAGCGTTTACCGGGCATGGGTTGCATAATGCCATATTCATTGACAATCGACTTGACGGTTGTTGCATGGGCAGCATCCACATCTGTCATTTCAGAGTCGGCAGCATCACCCAGTTTGCGCAGGTCTTTGCCACTGATCACTTCGAGTTTTTTGACAGCGCGGTGAAAAATATCTGCCAGCTCATAGCGGGTCAGCAAATCATTGCCTTTAAATTGATTGGCTGATTTGGGAGACATGATGTCGAGTTCTTCGACCAGCACTTTGACGGCGTTATAGGCCCAGTGATTGGTGGGGACATCGGTCAGGTCTTCAACATTCATGGCCAACTGGTAAGTGGCAGGAGTGGCGGTGTTCTGAGCAGAAGCCAAACCTACTGGCAGGGTGACCAGAATGGAGCTGGCCATCAAAAATCCGAGCATACGTTTTTTCATTGAGTTGTGCCTCCTTGGCATCGATGTGAATGGAATGTTAGCTAAATTATAAATACAATATCTGGATATTTCATTTTAACGGAATTGCCGATGAGTTGGGCAAATTAAATCACAAGGCCCCATCCGACAGGGCCTCTCATGGTCAAAATGACAGGGCCTGCTGAAGCTAGGATTGTAAGCGCGAAGCCAAGAGATTGGCCATATATTGAAACTGGGTTTCGACAAATTGCTGAATCAAATCCGAAAAGGGGTGAACCTGGGTAAATTCAGTCCGACCAAAGAAGCGACCGAGATGAATTTGGTATTGCATTTCCAGCTCTTTGACCTCGCCACTGGCCGGATCGGTTTCGGTGATCGAAAAGGCCTGCAAATGTTCCAGCATCAAGGCATAGGCAAAGTCAAAGATATAGGTATGCTGCAGCGGTTTGAGTTCGCGCACCAACGACTCCAACTCTTGTCCCCAGAGTGGCCCAATATGCTCACGCACCTCGGCAGAGGCCGACCACAGCCAAGCCAAACGGGTATCAAAGGTCAAAAGCCAGTTTTTATAGACCTGAACCCGCTCAGACTGCTCCATTTTGCGTTGAATCGCAGGCACAGAGCGCACTTGGATTTCGTTTTCACCGGCAAAAAAGCCCAAATCGGTATTGGGCGCACATTCCAGCAATTCAATCAGCTCGCGCTCATCCCCTTCGTCCACGGCTTCTGATCCACTCAAAAAGACACTCAGGATTTTTTGTCCGGCGCTGACTTTGCCTATCAAAGGCGATTCGGGATAGACATAAATCACCATCGGAAACCAGCCATCATAAGTCGCGTCATAACTCATGGCGATGATCAGTCCCAAACTCGGCAAAAGTTTGATCAATCTCACCACATCTTCGCGGGGCACCACTGCCCGAGACTGAGCGATCCGCAACAAACTCTCTTTGGCATAGCTGTTCTCAGCATCAAATTTGAGCACCTGCTCAAAGACCTCTGTGGCCTCTTGGGGGCGAAAACTGGTTTCATACAACATACCCAAGGTCAGCAAACTGGTGGTGTCTTTGCGGTTTTCTTTGATCGCCTGGCGGTATTCGCGAATGGCAAAGCCATAAAAATTGAGTTGGGTGTAAATATAGCCGAGATTGGCGTAAATAAAAGCCTTGATCTCAGGGGGTTGATTGAGTTTGAGCGCCCGGCGAAATTCTGCCAAAGCCGTGTTGGTCTCACCCAATTGCAAATAGGCCTGCCCCAAATTCGGGCGCACCTGGCGCTCCATATCTGCAGAGTTATCGATCTCCAGCACTTGCATAAATTTTTTAATCGCCGTGTCGGGATGGTTGTTTTTGAGGGCCGACAGGGCGATATTAAAACTGCTGCTGGCATCTTGGGTCTGTTCCACCAGCTCAGAAATATTTTTCTTGAGATGGGCCTTTTTTTCGACCGCAGCAGCGAGGGGATTGTTTTCATATTTGCTCATGTTTTTATTTTAAGCCCAGAGGGCCTTCGCTGTCTGCCCCCCGTACAGACAAAAGGGACAGACAAAAGGTGCAGGCCAAAGTCGCAGACGTCAGCTTTGTCACTGTTGCTTCTATAACTTTGGTTCATAGGTCTTTTGAATTTGAAAGGAATCCCATGGCAATCAACAACAACCCCCTCAAGTCCACCGTTGAGACGTTTAAACAAATGAACCAGGTTGTGAAAACAACCGTGGAAGCAACGGCTGATTTATTTTACGATGCCGACGGCGACAAAACCGGTTTGGCTGAGATCAAAGCAGAAGCCGGAAAACTCTCAGGGGGTGAACAAGTGGCCTTAACCGTGGGCACCATTGCCACAGGCGGTGCTTTGCCCGTACTCTCACTGCTCACCGAAGGCGCAGTCACACTTAGCAATAAAGCAGCCAAAGAAGTGGGTTCGGGGCTCAGCCAGGCCGGTGAAGCCGTCGGCAAAGCCGTCAAAGACAAATACAGCAATCCTCCCGAAAAGCCCCTGGCCGATAAACTCGGCAAAGAGCTCAAAAAGGCCGGCGACAAACTTGAAGAAGCCGTTGATGATCTCAAAGATGGCCGCACCTATCGGGACGTTAAAAAAGAAGTGAAACGCGGCATCCGCGACAATTTTACCGAACAGACCCCGCTGCAAAAACTGGGCAGCCAGCTCAGAGATGGCTTTGAAGATGCCGTCGACAACCTCTCAGATATCGCCGATGATATCCAAGATGGCCGCATGCAGAAAAAAATTCGCAAGGCCTTTGATGATTAAAGCCAAAAGCATCTGGTAAGATAGTCATACATGCCCTCGTAGCTCAGTGGATAGAGCACCGGTTTCCTAAATCGTAGGTCGCAAGTTCGAGTCTTGCCGGGGGCGTGTTCCTGTTTTTTGTTCTTGCTTTTGCAGATAGAGCCAAAACAGGCCCAGTGCCAGCAGGATTGTTGGCAAAACCCGCAAACAGCCGTGCTGCCAGAGCATGTGCAGGGCCCCGGCATGTAAATAGCCACTGGCAGATCGCTGCCAAAGAATCACCCCCAAAAACACAGACAAGCCCACTAAAAGCCCCCCCGCGCGCAAAGAGCCCCACCTCTGCGGAGTGGGCTCAAAAGGGGCATTCAGACGACGGGTCAGCCAGGGGCCACTTTCTAAGCTCAGGCCCATCAGCCAACCCGGTTTGAGCCATTCTAAAGCCAGGATCACAGCCATTGGCCAAGCGGGTTCCAAGCTTTGGGTATAGCGCTCAAAAAACAGGCTTTGCAGCATTGTGACAGCGGTCTGGGGCAAAACTCGGACCTCCTGAAAGAGAAAAAAGGGCAGCCAAAGTCCCTTTGCCGGGGCCTGAATCAAAAGGGGCAGGGCGTGAATCAATGTGACACTTTCGTGAGCCAGCCAAAAACAGGCAAGCAGTGCCAATGTTCGCGACCAAGCTTCTGCTTGAGATGCTTGCAAATGGGTGCGCAAACTGAGCAAAAACACCCCTCCCAAACAGAGCAAAGCCGCCTGAGAAGGGGGCAGCCAGTGCAACTGACCGGCCAGCAACAGCCCCCCCACCGCGCCCGAGAGAAAAATCAGCTCTCCCCAACTGTGACGCCACTGCCAAAACAACACCAGCACCAGCCCTCCCCAGGCCCAGACATAGGCCTCTGTGGCCAGGCTCAAGGCAAATTCCTGCCAGACCGCAGCGGGGACATGCCGATCGTGCAATTGCTCAGCCAACCAAAGACTGGCTGCGTTCAAAAGCAGTGGGTCGCGCATTTCTGTCTGATGGCTCGAAATGGGAGAGACAAACAAAGGAACTTTACAACCCCGCTGCGGAGGGGGCAATTTGGCCCTGAGTTGTCCAGGGGGATGAAAGGCCTCATATTGGCCCAAACCAAACCAGATCTTGCAGGGCACAGGCCCTGTGGCCTCGGGCTCCATGCCCAAAACCACCCCACCCTTGAGGCCTGAATCCGCGTCTAAGGCCTGAAGTACGGCGGTGCCCCCCATGGAGTGCCCAGCCAGAGCAATGCGGTTATTGTCCACCCCCGGCAATTGGCGCAATTGGCCAATGGCTGCCAGGGTTTCTTCTAAATTATCGCTTTCAGACTCGGGGCGGGGGTCCGATTCACCATAACCGCCAAGGTCGAAGATCAAGGCAACCCGGCCCTGCCGGGCCAAAACGCGGGCAAAAAAGGCCATGTATTCGCGATCGACCAAAACCCCATGCACCAGCACCACCCCCGGCAAGGCCTCTTTTGGGGCTTGAACAGGCCGAAAAACCGAGGCCTGAATCTGACGCTGCCCCCCGGCAACCGAGAAACTAATTTCCTGCCGCGAATAGGCTTTTCCTGGCTGAAAAAGGGCGATGCCCAAGGCTCCCAGTACCAGTCCCAATAGACAGAAGGCCCAAATCCAATTGAGTCGTCTCTGTCGTGGTCTGAAAGAAAGGCTTTGCAAGATTGTGATCACTCCAAAATTTATGCTTTGCCCCTTGGCCTGTTATAATGAGGGGCAACTGGTGTGCCTTCATTGAAGCACATATCCTATCCCCTCAGAGACGGAGTAATCAGCCCCCATGCAATACCAGTTGGCAGAAGCCCCTCCTCATAGCCCAGACACCCCAGCACATCCTGCAACGGGCCACACAAATAGCAGCCCCCATCAGTCCACCCCCCAGGCCCACACCGCCGCCAGCGGCGGACACCACACCGATCTCACCTATTGGAAAAACATGGGCACCGGCGCCGTGATTTTAAATGTCGCTCCCTTTGTGGTGCTTTTGCTGATGATTGCCATTTTGCCGCTGACATCCAAGCTCAGTCATTGGTGGGAGCACAACAGCAATAAACTCCTTGTGGCCGGTCTCTGCGGCATCATTGGCATTGGTCTCTACGTGGCCCCCACCCATGATCTGGTTAAAATCTTTCACACCTATGTCGAATATGTGGCCTTTATCGCCCTTTTGGCCTCGCTCTTTATTGTCAGTGGCGGGATCCATATTTCCGGTGCCTTTGCAGGCTCACCCAAGGTCAATACAGCCTTTATGGCCATTGGGGCCGTGCTGGCAAATATTACCGGCACCACTGGCGCCAGTATGTTGTTGATCCGCCCCCTGATTCGTGCCAACCAACACCGCGAACACAAGACCCATATTTTCATCTTCTTTATCTTTATTGTCGCCAATTGTGGCGGCCTGCTCACCCCCCTCGGCGATCCCCCGCTCTATCTTGGCTTTTTGCGCGGCGTGCCATTTGCCTGGACCCTCGGTTTAATCAAAGAATGGGCCTTTGTGATTGGGGCTTTGTTGGTGGTCTTTTATCTACTCGACAGCGCCATGTTCAAAAAAGAAGCCGCAGCAACCAAAGAAGCGGTGGCCCAACAGGCCAGCGAAACCGTCGAAGGCAAAAAATTACATATCGAAGGCAAATTTAACCTCGGCCTGCTCCTGGGCGTGGTCGGTGTGATTCTGGCTTCGGGTTATTTGGTCTTCCCGCTCTTGAGCCAAGCTCTGGGCCACGAAATGGGTGATCTCGGCTCCAAGGCCTTTCAGATTGTCGCCATGGGCCTGATTGCCCTGGCCTCGTTTAAATTGACCCCCAAAAAGATTCACGAAGTCAATTCCTTTTCGTTTGTGCCGATTCTCGAGGTGGCCTGTCTGTTTGTGGGGATCTTTGGGGCCATGATTCCCGCTTTAACCCTGCTCGAAGCCAAAGGGGCCTCGATGGCGATCTCTGCCCCCTGGCAGTATTATTGGGTCTCTGGGGGCTTGAGTGGTTTTCTCGACAATGCCCCGACCTATGTGACCTTTGTAACCCTGGCGGCCAGCAAAACCGGTTTATCTGCCGACAATTTGCTGCAATTATCGCTGCAACAGCCCCATTTGCTGGCCGCGATCTCCTGCGGCTCGGTGATGATGGGTGCGCTCTCGTATATTGGCAATGGCCCCAATTTTATGGTCAAAGCGATTGCTGAACACGCCCGCATCAAAATGCCCTCCTTTGGCGGTTATATGGTCTGGTCTGGCATGATTTTGGTGCCGATCTACATTGTCACCACCTTTTTGTTTTTCCTGAAGTAGCCATGGCAGGGGCTCTAGCACACGGAGCCTTTCCCTATGATCAGGTGCCTCCCGGCCAGGTTTGGTCGCAGGCCTGCTCTCCCACAAGTGGAGACACCCTGCCCGCTTGGCCGGGTTTGGGCTTGGAAAAACAGGCGTTTATCACCCCCTTGACCCGCATTGTCTCGGTGGGTAGCTGTTTTGCCCATGCCATTGCCCACTATTTGCAAAGTGAAGGGTATCACTACTTGGTTACAGAGCCGGGCCCCCCTTGGCTCTCAGCTGAACAATTAAGGGCCTTTCAATACGGGCTTTACTCGGCCCGCTATGGGCATATTTATACCACTTTGCAGCTCCAGCAACTGATCTTCAGAGCTTGGGAGCAATTCAGCCCCGCAGACGATTGCTGGCCAGGCAGCGACGAAACCCAGTGGCTCGACCCCTTTCGTCCCCGCATTCAGCCGGGGGGGTTTGTCTCCCCCGAGGCCATGCGGGCCGATCGGCAAAGCCATTTGGCGGCGGTCAAAAGCGCTTTCAGCAGCGCAGATCTGATGATTGTGACCTTGGGTTTAAGCGAGTGCTGGCGCTCACGCTTGGATGGTGCGGTTTATCCGGTGTGTCCGGGCCGGGGCTTGGGGCAATTTGACCCAAAAGCTTATTATTTTGAGAATTTGGCCCTGCCCCAGATCGAAGAGGGACTCAGGGCATGTATTGCTTTTTTGGCCCAGGTCAATCCCACTTTGCGCTGGATTTTGACACTTTCACCTGTGCCCTTGGCCGTGACCGCAGAAAAAAAACACGTGCTCGAAGCCACAGGCTATTCCAAAGCTGTTTTGCGGGTAGCCATTGAAAATATCTGCCGGGAATTTCCCCAGGTGGACTATTTCCCGGCTTATGAATGGGTGATGTATGATCGGGCCCAGGCCTTTGAAACCAATGGCCGCCAAGTGCGGGCCGAAACGGTTCAAGCAATCATGCGCAGATTTGAAGCGGGGTTTGTGTTGGAGCATCCACAGCAAACCCCAGGATCCAAAAAAGAGTCCCCAAAAGAAGCCGAATTTACAATTCAGCCCTGTGATGAAGAGGCCTTGCTCAGCTTACTTGAAGATGATTTTTTGACCGAAAGGCCTGGGTAAGCGCAAAAAAAAATTCAGCCCGCTCCAATTTCTGGAGCGGGCTGCGGCAGGCGCGGGTGTTTAGACGCCGCCGCCTTGGGAGTTGCTGTCGAAGAAACGCTCAATCACGCTGGTGACTTTGTCGGAGACGGTGGCGCGCAGACCGCTGTAATGATAGAGCGTATCAGCCAGGGCAAAGCCAATGGTGCCAGCAATCAGACCCATCGTGCCCATGGTAAAGCCCGAGGATTTGGCCATCATGCCCACAGCCAGACCAGCACCGGCACCGGCGGCCAAACCGCCGACAGCGCCACCGAGAATATCTGCGGAGACATTGCCACCTGCGCGGGCCACGTTAATTTCGCCTTGGGCCAAATGGAAGACGTTGCGTGCAGCAGAAACCACACCCCCCACCAGGGCGCCTTTGCCCAGGGTGCGCATCATCGTGCTGCCCATCACGCCAGCAGCAGAGGCCTCGTTGTTTTGAATGGTGCGGAATTCGAGTTGTTGAATTGCGGTTTTGGAAGCCATGCGGCCCACAATTAAAGATTTAAGGCCGATCTCAACCCCATCCATGACCATATTGGGGGAGAGCTGGGGGGAAGAGGCAATGCTGACACCGCCACTTGGGGTCGTGGTCGGAACGGTGCCGGGGAAGCCCATATTATAGGGATTGTAGAGGGGGGTGGTTCCTGCCTGCATTCAGCGATCCTTTTCTTTAATTTCAGATTATCTTAATCTTCTTATCGGTAATTTAATCATGAAAGTGACGATTTTAATCTTATGCTTTGGTTAAGACGAGTTGAATGTTAATATAAGATTTGGTGATCAATGATTCTGTTCCCCAAGAGATAGAGGAACAGCAAAGGAATGCTATGAAAAAACCGCTTGAAACCTGGATTTGCAATGCCCTGATCGTGACGCAGGATGAAAAACGCAGGGTCTTATACGGCCATTTACAAATTCTCGGCGACCGAATCGGCAAAATCACGTCCTCCAGTCGTGAGATTCCAGCCGGGGCCAAAAGAGTGGATGCCCAAGGTCTGGCCCTTTTGCCTGGTTTTGTTCAGCCCCATATCCATCTCTGTCAGACCCTCTTTCGCAATATGGCCGACGAATTGGAATTGCTGGACTGGCTCTCAGAGCGGATTTGGCCCTTTGAAGCCGCTCACACCCCCGAGACCCTGACCCTCAGTGCCCAATTGGGCATTCAAGAGCTGCTCGCCTCTGGCACCACCTGTATTCTGGACATGGGCACCGTCAAACACACCGAAGCCATCTGCAAAGCGGTCGAGGCTTCTGGCCTGCGCGCGAGCCTGGGCAAATGCCTGATGGATCACCCCGAGACCAACCCCGTTTACCTGCGCGAGTCCACCCAAGCTGCATTAAAAGAGGCCAAAGCCCTCTACAAAAACTGGAACGGGGCCGCAAACGACCGCATTCGCATTTCTTACGCCCCGCGCTTTGTGATCTCCTGCAGCGAGCCCCTGCTCAAAGAAGTGGCCAAATTGTCCAAACAGCAGGGGGCCTTGATCCACACCCATTCCAGTGAAAACCGCAAAGAGGTGGAATGGGTTCACGCCCTGGTAGGCATGGACAACGCCGCTTATCTGCACCACATTGGTCTGATGTCGGAGCGTTTGGTCTTGGCCCATTGCATCTGGTTGTCTGACGAAGAGATCGGCCTGTTTGAAAAAACCGGCACCCATATCACCCACTGCCCCAGCTCCAATCTCAAATTGGCTTCAGGCTTGGCCCAGGTACCGCAATTATTGGAAAAAGGCATCAATGTGGGATTGGCCGCTGATGGTGCGCCCTGCAGCAATACCCTGAATATGTTTCAGGAAATGCGCCTGGCCGCCCTTTTGCACAAACCCGGCAACGGCCCGCGCAGCATGCCCGCTACGCAGGTGTTAGACATGGCTACCCGCAATGGCGCCAAAGCCCTCAATTGGTTTGATCAAATTGGCTCGCTCGAAAGTGGCAAAAAAGCCGACCTCTTTGCCGTCGATCTCTGGGGCCCTGCGAATCTGATCCCAGCCCATCAAGGCAAATTGCCCAGCCTGGAACAGATTGCCTCAGCCCTGGTCTATGCCACCCAACCTTCCCAGGTGGCTTGGACGCGGGTCGATGGCCAAGTCGTGGCCCGCAAAGGCAAAGCACTTAAAATTCCAGCCCAGGCCCTGACCCCAGAAAAGGTCCATGCTGCGCAGCGTGAAATTTTGAAACGTGCAAAAGAGTTTGAATCGCCTTGACCAGACTCAGAGCATCGGGGATAATAGTTTTGCACGTCTACGATGTGCGGGAGTAGCTCAGTTGGTAGAGCATCTGCCTTCCAAGCAGAATGTCGCGAGTTCGAGTCTCGTCTCCCGCTCTGGCAGTTCCCTGTAGGGATATCTGACTGGCGCCTGTAGCTCAGCGGATAGAGCAGCGGTCTTCTAAACCGCTGGTCGCAGGTTCGATTCCTGCCAGGCGCGTGCCCCAACACCGTGGTGGGTGTAGCCAAGTGGTTAAGGCGCCGGATTGTGATTCCGGTATTCGTGGGTTCAATTCCCATCATCCACCCCTAAACGAAGCGGCGGAGTATTATGCTGCAACTGGAAGTCAAACCGGGTTATCTGGTTTATTTCCATAGCTGCATTTACTCCGTCGATCTCTTTTTGCGCAGGTTATTGCCCAGTCTGCCCAATCGCTTTTGTGTCGATCTTGGAGCCGCTGATGGCCAAAATGGCTCCAATACCTTTTTGCTGCTGCTCAATGGCTGGCAGGGTTTGGCCATCGAAAAAGAGCCCCGCTATTTTCGGGGCATGCAAGCGATGTATCAAGAGTTGGGGCTGCAAGCCCAATTGCTGAATGAAAGCATCACCCCCGAGAATATCAACCTCCTCTTGGCGACCGAGGCTGTGCCTGCCGAACCCGCTTTTCTCAGTCTGGATATCGACTCCTGGGATTATTGGGTGCTCAAAAATCTGCTTCAGCATTACCGGCCGGTTTTGATCTGCACCGAGATCAACGAAACCATTCCGCCCCCACTGCGCTTTACCCAAGCCCCCGATGTCTCTCCCCATGCCCAGGCTCATTTTTTTGGCTATAGCCTGGCTCTTTTGGCTGATCTGGCCCAGGAAAACAATTATGATCTGGTACACCTGGAGTTTAACAATGCCTTTTTGGTCGCCCGGGAGTACAACCACTTCTGGCCCAATCTCAGCGCAGAAGCGGCCTATTTGAGTTATCGGCAAAACCCACGCCCGGAATACAATGCAGATATGGAGGCCCTGCTTAAACTGGAGCCTGAAGCCATTTTTAGACGTATTCAGCAACATTTTCGTTTTTTTGAGGGCCAATACCTGCTTTTCAGCCCCCAACGCTGAGACATTTTTTTGACAATAGATGCAAAAATCAATTAAGATAAATGGGAACGCAAGCGCAATTTGGTTCAGGATTGAACCCAACAGATTGAGCAACCCCTATTTGCGTTTTTCTTAAAATCGGCTCAAGGATGAGCCACTGCAAACACTTTTGCTTGATGTTTCACGGAGGAAACAAACATGGCGATTCGGATTAATACCAATTTGGCCTCATTGGGCGCGCAGCGCAATCTGGCCAGCAGCAACCAACAACTCAACAAAACCCTCGAACGCCTGTCTTCGGGACTGCGCATCAATCGCGCTGCCGATGATGCTGCCGGGCTGGCTGTCTCCGAAAAACTGCGCACCCAGATCAAGGGCTTTACCCAGGCCACTGCCAATGCCCAAGATGCCATTAATCTGATTGCCACCGCAGAATCGGGACTCGACCAAACCTCGCAGATTTTGCAGCGCATGCGCGAACTCTCCATTCAATCCGCCAACGATACCTTGGTCAATACCGACCGCGCCAAAATCCAAGAGGAGATCAACCAGCTCCGCCTCGAACTGACCCGCATTGCTGAAACCACCGAGTTTAACACCCGCAGCCTGCTTGATGGCAGTATTGCCAATGCCACCGCCAAAGTCGATCCTGTTGGTGAGATCAAACAGAACCTGAGAGTGGGCAATACCGGCAATGTTGCTGGGCTCACCGACTTTTTCCAGCAAATTAACAACGCCTTTCTTGCTGCGCAACCCCAGGGCATCGCCTTTGAAAACAACCGTTTGGTTTTGTATACCATCGGCAATGTGGCCGTTGATGTCGAACCCACAGTTGATGTTGCCTTTGAATTTAAGATTGTCTCTTATCAAGCCAATAACAGTGCACCTGTCAGTGTCGCCATTAATGTCTATAACTCGATCTCAGGCTTTTTATACAGTGTTGATCCGCTGGTCAGTGCCTCGTTTACAGATCAAGGCGGGGTGGAAGGGTTTGCTGTGGGCCATTTGGGCCAAACACAGGCTTTGCTCGACTTACCTGTCTTACCTCCGCCACAGGGCAATAATGTGGGTTTTAACATGGGATATGTGGCAATATCCAATGCCCTGACCCTGACAGATATTGGCAAAAGCGCTGTGATTCAAATTACCCCCCGCCGCGATGCGGTGACCACCGACAGCGCACTCACTTTTCATGTCGGGGCCAACGAAGGCCAATTCCTGAAAATGGGCGTGCAAGACATGCGCGCTTCGGCCCTGCGCATGGAAACCCTCA